>CAKZYI010000101.1 GCA_937884735.1 uncultured Pleurocapsa sp. | reverse complement strand
AGCCGTTAACTGTTCCCATGAACTGTACGCCGAGAACTACCGAACCAACTAATAAAGCAAAGTAGAATAGATGACGGGCGGGAAGCATAAGGGGCTTGCTACCGAACGAACCGTTAAGTTTACCGAAGGCTACTACAGAACCAGCAAAGGTAACAGCACCGATAAAGATACCGATAAAGATTTCTAGTTCGTGGATAGTCGCTTCAACACCAGTCAAGCCGTTTTCGGGCTGGAGGTAGGTCGCTAAACCAACTAATACCGCTGCTAATCCAACGAAGCTGTGTAGGATTGCTACAAGTTCGGGCATGGAAGTCATGGCGACTCTAGCAGCCAAAATCGAACCGATGATAGCACCAGGAACGATCGCAGCAACTAAAACACCGTAACCATTTACCTGTGCGCTGAGGGCAGTAGCGATAAATGCGATCGCCATACCGATGATTCCGAAGGTGTTACCCTGACGGGCTGTTTCCTGGTTTGATAGTCCCCCCAGGCTGAGGATAAACAAGGCACTGGCTGCAATATAAGCAACTGCCACAAGATTGTTTGTCATATATTTTTTTGTCCTTTGTCCTTTGTTCTTTGTTTTTTGTCCTTTGTTTTTCGTCTTTTGTAA
Organism: uncultured Pleurocapsa sp.; assembly: GCA_937884735.1. Lineage (GTDB taxonomy): Bacteria > Cyanobacteriota > Cyanobacteriia > Cyanobacteriales > Xenococcaceae > Waterburya. The sequence continues at coordinate 8,941 of CAKZYI010000101.1, read as the reverse complement.
TCAGTGACCAACATCTAATGACCAATGACTAATGACTAACGACTAATAACGATATAAATTATTTCTGGAACATTTTCAACATTCTTTGAGTAACCAAAAAGCCACCAGAGATGTTGATTGTTCCCACAAGAATTGCGATCGCACCTAAAATTACGGAGGGTGAAGTTATCTCTCCAGATATCTGCAACATACCGCCCAAGATAATGATTCCGCTAATAGCGTTAGTCACACTCATTAATGGTGTATGTAGAGCTGGAGTAACGTTCCAAATTACCTGATAGCCGATAAAGCAGGCTAATACAAATACGGTAAAGTGAGATAGGAAAGAAGTAGGCGCACCGATGCCAATTCCGAGTAGGGCTAAACCAGCTACAATTACCCACAGCATTCCGTTGCTGGATTTTTTCTCTTCTGCAACTACGGGAGTAACTACCTGTTTTGCTTTAGGTGGAGGAGTAGGAGATGGGTTTTCGATTTTTGGTGGAGGCCAAGTTACTTTGCCTTCGTGGACGATCAATGCACCACGGACAACTTGATCTTCGTAGTCTACTTTATAGTCTTCTGCACCACCCATATCTTTAAGTAAGTGCCACAAATTTGTACCATATAGTTGGCTAGACTGTGCTGCCATACGGCTAGGTAAATCAGTCAAACCGATAATGGTTACGCCGTCGTATTTGTAGACTTCGTTGGGGCGAGTTACTTCACAGTTTCCACCTTGTTCTGCTGCTAAATCGACAATGACAGAACCCTCTTTTAAGGTTTCTACCATGTCGGTCATAATTAGCTTGGGTGCTGGTCTGCCTGGGATAAGAGCTGTAGTAATAATAATATCTACTTCTTTGGCTTGCTCTCTAAACAAAGCCATTTCCGCATCAATAAATTCTTTACTCATGGTTTTGGCATAGCCACCAGAACCCGTACCGTCTTCTTCAAACTCTAGTTCGAGGAATTCTGCACCGAGACTTTCTACCTGCTCTTTTACCGCAGGACGAGTATCAAAGGCACGTACTACCGCACCAAGACTTCTAGCTGCGCCAATAGCTGCCAAACCAGCAACACCAGCACCAATTACCATCACCTTAGCGGGAGGTACTTTACCCGCAGCGGTGATTTGTCCTGTAAAGAAGCGTCCGAAGTTATTAGCAGCTTCGATTACGGCACGGTAACCAGCAATATTTGCCATGGAAGATAGGGCATCCATCTTCTGTGCGCGACTAATGCGAGGTACTGCATCCATTGCGATCGCAGTTGTCCTGCGATCTGCTAGCTTATTCAATAATTCTTCGTTCTGCGCTGGCCAAATAAAACTAATAATAGTTTTACCGTGGGGCATTACTTCGATTTCAGAATCTTCAGGAGCGCGCACTTTAAGAATAATATCTGCTTCTGACCACAGTGAAGCTGCATTGTCAATAATCGTGCAGTCTGCTTCTTGATAAGCTTGGTCAGAAAAGTTAGCTGCTGCACCTGCATTGCTTTCAACTAAAATTTCAAAGCCTAACTTTTGTAGCTTTTTGACGGTGTTGGGTGTGGCTGCAACACGGCATTCATTGGGGTATATTTCTTTGGGAACACCAATTTTACGCGGCCCAGATCGACGATCTTCTGGCTGCTGGTTGTCTTGCGCTTGTCTATCGACAGTTGCGGTCATAGATTCTCCTAGATAGTGTGGACGATAAAATATGATAGCTAAGGAGTTGGAGTTGGCAACAATTTAGATTTAGATGTTTTTCCACATCACCATTAGCTATATGTAATTGGAGTGAGAAGGAAACTTATGGATTTATTTCGCTAAAACTAAAGCTCTAACGATTATGTTAAGAAAGCATTTTTATAAATATGTATTTTTACTTTGCTTAAAGTATCTTGACAATAAAATAGTCCCTTTTATTGGTTTATGGTTGCTATCGTAGAATGATCCCCATTGTTGTCTAGGAATCTTTAACTTGTCTTAGTAATTGTCGGTTTTTTTTGATATTTTCTTTGCATCTCTTTACATTAAAAATATCTTTTGTTGTCTTAAAATAAATGCAATTAAAAGCTTAAGTTTTTGCGATCGTTATTGATTTGTTATTAACGTTTTGTTTATACAAAAATATGAGCAATAAATAAATTGGATGAAGATCTCAATTTATTAAAATATCTGTAATTTTTACCATATTAAATGTATATTTTGAAGACAAAAATCTTAGTAGCTAGAAATTAAGCTGAGTAGTAATATTTAAGTAAATTAAAAGCATTTACGAAAATAGAAACCGAATTAATTTCTATTGCACGCCCTAAATTGAATTGGGCAATTAACCGAAAATATAAACACTATACTTAAGTGAGAGTCAAAACTATAATTTTTGCAGGACCAGCATGTTGACTTTTTTCGGAATAAGTGTAACAATAGATACAGAAAAGAAATCGTTCATTCTTCTGAAGTGAAGAACGGAAGTAGGGATAGTCCCGAAGGAACGCGCCTCATAAACTCATTACAAATTTTAGGGGCGAGACTATGAAACTTAACTATCGCGGTGTTAGATACGAGCAAAATTCAGCAGAAGTAGCTGTAAACGAAGGCAAAGTTGGCGGTAAATTTAGAGGACGCAATTGGAGAGTACACAATCTTAAAGCTGCTCCTGTAATTAAACATTCCGCTAACCTAGTTTACCGTGGCGTTCCCGTAAACTAAATGCATAAATAGGATGACAAAAAGAAGGTAGAGGTATTAAATCATGTTTCTACCTTCTTTTTGTTATTAAGTAGAAGAGTAGCTGTGATTTTTTATTTAAAAATAGTGGTCGTCAACTAATTGCCACAGGTATTCTAGGCTTTACTTGAGTCAAAATTAGCATCAATATTTATAATCTATTTTTGTTTGTCTTTAAACAAATAGAGCTAAATTCAAACTAAATTCAAAGATCTAAGTTTTTTCTTTTCCCAAGCTAAAGCAGAGCTAACAATTTCATCCAAAGAATTGTGTTGAGGTTGCCAACCTATAATTTCTCTAATTTTATCTCCTGACGCTACCACACAAGCTGGATCTCCTTTTCTACGAGAAGTTTCATTGATAGTGAAATCTACGCCAGAAATTTCTTTTATTTTTGATAGCACTTCTCTAACGCTATAGCCTTTACCGTAACCACAATTTAGAATTTGACTAGCTGATGAATCCTGTTCCAAATAGGCTAGGGCATCAACATGAGCAGCAGCTAAATCTTCTACATGAATATAATCTCTAACTCCCGTACCGTCTGTGGTGGGATAATCTGTACCAAAAATGCTTGCTGAAGAGCGAATACCCAAAGCTGCATCACAACCTACTCTAATTAAATGCGTCGCTTCTTTACCCATTTGACCAATATTACCCGAACTATCTGCTCCTGCAACATTGAAATAACGCAGTATTATGTACTTTAGTTCTGAAGCTTGAGCATAGTCACGGATGATATTTTCGCTCATTAATTTAGATTGTCCATAGGGATTAATCGGAAAAGTAGTAGATGTTTCCTTTACGGGGCAATCTTTAATTTCACCATAGACGGCTGCGGTACTAGAAAAAACTAGTTTGTTGATGTTGTACATTTGGCAACAACGCAATAAGTTAACCACATTACAAGTGTTGTTGTAGTAGTAATCCAGAGGTTTGGCTAAAGATTCGGGAACAGAGATGCTAGCTGCAAAATGTAGTACTGCATCAAATTTATGATTGGCAAAAACTTGAGATAGACGTTCAATATTGTGAAGATTTCCTTGAACTAATTCGCCATATAATATTGCATTTGCTGAACCTGTAGATAGGTTGTCATAAATAACAATTTCATAACCAGCCTCTCCCAATTTTTTGACTGTGTGAGATCCGATATAGCCCGCACCACCAGTAATTAAAACTTTTGTCATAGTGATTAGTAATTAAACAGTCCCCTTAGTTCATAGTCAATTATAAGCAAATATACAATCTAAATATTAAATATTATATATATAAATTGTTGCGCTCATTTTCTCCTACTAATTATTAACAATAATTAGTAAATACCATTGCATATTAAAGTAAAATTCTCTCTAACCTTGACTAATGAATATTATTTATTCTTCTTATATTGCAGAATAATTATTTTTTCTTGGTCAAAATAATTTAATATATAAAATAAAAAATAATTTGTTAAAAAAGTCTTCAAAGAAGATAAAAAAATGTTTTGCCAATGTAAATTATAGATTAGTTGTTATTAAATAGATGCAAAAAAGGAAGATAATTAGAACTTGAAGCTAGAACTCAATCCTTACTGTATTCATTTAAAATATATTGGAATAATCAACAATTATAGGCATATTTTTATTAGTATCCACTATTAATATTTTGATTACAGAATCTTTTTGTTGTTATTATGCCACGATCGCCCAAGCTAAAATTTGACCGAGGAACTCTAATTTTGCATCCTCCTCCAAGGGGGAAAGCATGGCTAGACTATGCCACTTGGGACGATCGCGTGGAAAAATTTCGCATTCCTGCAATTTATTATCGTCCTCTAGTAGAAGCCTTAAAAGCAGACGATAAACAAATTGTTGATGAGGCAAAAGAATTTTATAATCTGGATTTAAAAGCAGTATCGCAATTTGAACCCTATCCCCATCAAGCAGAAGCTTTACAAGCTTGGAAACAAGCCAAGAGGAAAGGTGTAGTTGTCTTACCCACCGCAGCAGGAAAAACTTATCTGGCTCAGTTGGCAATGGAAGCTACCCCCCGCACGACTTTGATTGTTGTGCCTACTTTAGATTTGATGCATCAGTGGTACGCTCAAATAGAACAAGCTTTTCCCAATGCGGAGGTAGGTTTATTAGGGGGTGGCTCGCGCGATCGCACTCCAATTTTGATTGCTACCTACAACAGCGCAGCGATTCATGCCGAAACCTTGGGAAACCGCTATGCACTACAAATATTTGATGAGTGTCATCATCTACCCACAGACTTTTTTAAAGTGATTGCTGAATATGCGATCGCTCCCTACCGTTTGGGCTTAACCGCAACTCCCGAACGCAGCGATGGCACCCACCGTCATTTAGACACTCTCATTGGCAAGATTGTTTATCGCAAAACTCCAGAAGAATTATCTGGGGCTGCCCTAGCTGATCACAAAATAGTGCAAATGAGGGTCAAACTTTCTAATGATGAGCAAAAAAAATATAACGATGCGATCGCAACTCGCAATCAGTTCTTGCGTAACTCTAATGTATCCTTAGGAAGTCTGCAAGGGTGGCAACTGTTTGTTCGAGCTAGTGCCAGATCTCCTCAAGGAAGAAAGGCAATGTTGGCTCACCGACAGGCTAAAGAAATTTCTCAGGGTACAGATGCCAAACTTCGAGTTTTAATCGATCTAATTAATCAACATAACGAAGAGCGCGTTCTGATATTTACTAACGATAACGCTACCGTCTATCGTATTTCTCAACAGTTTCTTATTCCTGCAATTACCTATCAAACCGCAGTCAAAGAAAGACACAATATTTTAACTAGCTTCAAAGCAGGAGAATACAAAACTTTGGTGGCATCTCACGTTCTCAATGAAGGGGTAGATGTTCCTGATGCTCGTATTGCCATTATTTTATCGGGAACGGGTTCGACTAGGGAATATATCCAAAGATTGGGGAGAGTATTACGCAAAGGAAATACTACCAACAAGCAAGCTATTTTGTACGAAGTTGTAACGGAAAATACGAGCGAAGAAAGGACTTCCGAACGCCGTCGTGGGGAACAAGAATCATCTAGCTACAGACAGTTAGAAATCGTTCCTCCTTCTAAACCTAAGACCAAAAAGAAACAACAATTTAAAGCAGCAGAAAAGTCCGAAGAGTGGGACTTATAACCTATAACCTATAACCTATAACCTATAACCACACGGCTTCGCCGAAGACGAGAAGCAAAGCTTCTCTAGTCTGCTTTGCAGACAATAGCGCATATGCGCTGTCTACGCGCTTGACAGGCTTTGCCTGTCGTACCTATAAACTATAACCACAACGCTACGCGGAAGACGAACAGCAGGAGATAATTTGTACTCATTACTTATTACTTTCTCGAATAGTTGGATTAATAACTACTGGTTTCAACAGCGTGGTTGAGGTTGCTTTTTTGTAGCTAAGTATGTTTCAATTATTAATAATACTAAAATGATCTACAGCCATGTATTACCTGTTAACTAAAAGCTGATAGCTGACACAGCTTTTCAAAAAACCTAACACTAATAGCAGACAAACTATTACGATGTAAGGGTGATTCAATCTTACCCCTTACGTTCGTTAATAGAGGGTAGCTGGTTTAAACTCATTTGTGGGGCTAGCTACCAACACCTTCCCGCAGTTCGTAGTTTGGCATTGGCATATAGTTTGGCTGGTGCTGACTGTATTGACGTTGCTGCCGATCCTGCTGTAATTGCTGCTGCGCGAGAAGGAATTAGAGTTGCACAAAAATTAGCAAACCAACAAGAGTTACTAGTCACTCGCAAGAATTATGATTGTCCGACACTTTTTTCAACCCCTAGCTTAGAAGAAAAGCAAATTAATTCTCCTTGGTTGATGGTGAGCATCAATGATGGGGAAGATCCTCATTTTCGTAAAGCAGAATTTGATGTAGCTCAATGCCCGACAGATTGTCCTCAGCCTTGCGTACAGGTATGTCCTGCAAATGCGATTGAGGCAAATTCGGTTGGAGTCATAACCGATCTTTGTTATGGCTGTGGTCGCTGTTTGCCCATTTGTCCTCAAGAATTGATCGTGACTCGTTCTCATATATCAAGTCCTAAAGCGATCGCATCATTGATTGAGTCAATGGATATAGATGCCGTGGAGATTCATACCCACACGGGTCATTACGAAGAGTTTAGGCGGGTATGGCAAGAGCTTTATCCTGTTGTCCACAAACTAAAGTTGTTAGCTATTAGCTGCACCGACGGACAGAATGTTGTAAATTATTTGCGATCGCTTTATGAATTAATAAGTCCTCTACCCTGCCCTCTAATATGGCAGACCGATGGACGCTCGATGAGTGGCGATATAGGCAAAGGCACTACCCATGCTACTATTTCCTTTGCCCACAAGGTTTTACAGGCTGATTTGCCTGGATATATTCAACTAGCAGGAGGAACAAACGACTATACAGTCGAAAAGTTAAAGCGATCGCAAATGCTGCGACGATTTAACCAAGACGATCGAGTTAAATCTGTTGCGGGAGTAGCCTATGGCAGTTATGCCCGTACAATCTTATTGTCTACTTTAGACCAGTTAGAAACAACTGAACTGCAAAATATTAAATCTAATTTATTTAAAAGTCAGTCCATGAATGAGCTTAAATTGAAGCTAGAGCAAGACCAAGCCTTACTACAGCAAGCCGTAAGTATAGCTAGTCAGCTAGTGAACCAGATTAAGAGAGATGTTTAATTCTAATTATCCATAGCTTCTCCAAATTGAAAATATATATTACAGTCAACTTCTTTAAATGCAGTCAGAAATACCTTCTCATCGGATGCAAGTCACCGATAATTTAGATAAATTACTTACAATTTTCCCCAACTCAATTCGCTCTGGCCTAGACGAACATCTTCAAGACGGTAGCGATAATCTAATCGAAGTCGTTTTAGATTTGGGTAGACCGCCAGAAGCTCGTTTTAGGGATGATGTTACCTATATTCGAGAAGAACCCGTAACTAAAGAAGAGATTCAATACTGTATCGAACGGGTAGGTATGTTTAGTACAGATAACCGTGCAGGAATTGAGCGTACTCTTCGTCGCATCAGTGCTATTCGTAACCGTACTGGAGATATTATCGGTTTGACCTGTCGTATTGGTCGAGCAATTTTTGGTACGATCGTGATGATCCGCGACCTAATAGAAACAGGACATTCTATTTTGCTATTAGGTCGTCCTGGGGTGGGCAAAACTACAGCTTTGCGGGAAATTGCCAGAGTTCTAGCTGATGATATGAAAAAGCGAGTAGTGATTATCGATACTTCTAATGAAGTTGCAGGAGATGGAGATATTCCTCACCCTGCTATTGGTCGCGCTCGTCGGATGCAGGTAGCTCGTCCAGAGTTACAGCACCAAGTAATGATTGAAGCGGTAGAAAACCATACCCCAGAGGTGATTGTTATTGATGAAATCGGTACAGAATTAGAAGCACTAGCAGCTAGAACTATTGCCGAACGAGGCGTACAGCTTGTGGGAACGGCTCACGGTAATACAGTAGAGAACCTAATCAAAAATCCGACTTTATCGGATCTGGTTGGGGGCATCCAAAGCGTTACATTGGGAGACGATGAAGCCCGCCGTAGAAGGACACAAAAGACCGTACTAGAGCGGAAAGCACCTCCTACCTTTGCGATCGCTGTTGAGATGCTAGAACGGCAACGTTGGGTGGTTCACGATGATGTTTCGGCTACCATTGATACCCTATTGCGGGGTATTGAACCACCAGCCCAGGTTCGGACGGTGGATGACAGCGGGGAAGTAACGATCATCCATGAAGAATCTTCTTCACCGTTTAAACCCCTCCCTTCGAGGAACAATAATACCGTTACTCCTTTGCATCCCCAAGGTTTGAGAGCGTCGGGAAAGATGACCCCCGTATCTATTAATGGGGGAAAATCAAGTAGATCTAGGAATAGTGTTGCCGATTTCGATAGCATGATTGAGAGATCGTGGCAAACTAAAGAACCCAATAGCAAAAAAATCCGTACTCCTGGCCCAAATGGAGAAGATTGGCCTGTTTATATTTATGCCTATGGTATTGGTCGATCGCAGTTGGATCAGGTGATTGAAGTGTTGGATTTACCAATTATGCTTACTAAAAATTTAGATGAAGCTGATGCGGTAGTAGCATTGCGATCGCAAATTAAGCATCATTCTAAATTGCGGAATATTGCTAAAGATCGCCATATTCCAATTCATACGGTTAAGTCTAATACT
>CAKZYI010000100.1 GCA_937884735.1 uncultured Pleurocapsa sp. | reverse complement strand
AAGAATAATTGCTTGACGCTTTCGCTTTCAGTTTCAGTTAGTAGTAGGTACGTCGATCTCTCTTTGTTTATGCAGCGTACCTGCTTTTACTAGACAATACAGTATCCAAAAAACTATTCAATCAAACGGAGGTTAGATAATCTTTGCCACCAGGTTTAATAGTAGTTTTCAAAGAAACTCCGCTTTCATTGCTATTTTTAAGTAAGACTGTATTAACTGCCATTTATCTTGTCTCTTAACTTATATTAGGCTTTTTATTTAGATCAAAATCAACCGTGATCTTACCTAATTTAAGTAGTTTTTTGAGATGAACAAACTTTTACTACGTGTTTTTTACGATAAAATAAAAGATTAAAATCTACTTTTAGAACAATAGAACTATAGAGGTTCTCACATACACGCGGTATAGTCTAATGCTCTAATTTCGCGCTAATAGCTAATCAAGACATACCTCGGAAATCTAAAAATTGCTATACATTTAAGGGATTTTTGAAGGACGAGCCACAATAAGATAGTCGTCTATTGCATAGTGAGTCTGATAGTGTTGGGAAAAATAAATTTTACTCAGGCTACTCATCTGTTTTTGAGGAGGCAAATTATTTTTGGCAAAGTTATGAAACTCTGTTTTATTGTTAATTCTTTGGTTGGTAGAAGACAAATATTTATACCAGTCTAATTGCAAGCCTAATTCTTGAAGAAACTGCTGTATTAATGCTTGTTCTTGGTTGATGTTTTCGGTCATAGGAAAATCGAAAGCATTAAATAATTTTCTACCTTGAATAATTAATAAAACACGTCCATCAGGATTTAAGTTTTTTTGAAATATTTGTTGATAAATTTTACAAGATTGCTCTCTTTGTTTTGATTCATAAAAAAAGCAATGAGAAATTACAATAAAGTCAAAAAAGCGTTGGGGTATTTTGCTAAAGTAATTTTGGTAATCAAATAAATCAACAGTATTAAACCGAAAATAGGCATTTAAGGGTACGGGGTAAGATTCTATATATTTGCGCCAAAATTGCAGACCTCGATATTGCAAATCTGCCTGCTGTTCTAAAGAGTAATAGCTTACTTGATCTATGGATTTATCAGAAAATCTGTTTAGGCTTGATGATAAAATTGCCAAACTAAAAATAGATGTGTTGACCCCTGATGCTAAGTCTAGAATTTTGATTTTTTTGCGTAATAAGCCTTGTTCATAAATCATAAACCAGGCTAAATAGAGACAGTAAATATTATCTAAAAAGTATTTAATAAAATAAACATGGGGAGTAAGACGATAGCTATAGGCTGGATCTATACCCTTTTTTAATCCAGTCAAATCATTTAAAGCGTTAGCTAGTTCGCGATCGCGTTTTTCTTGAGGAATTTTATTGAGTTCTTCGGTAATAAAGTCTACTAAAGCGATTTCTAAATCTGTAAATACTGGTTTGTCAATACCAGTAGATTGAATTAGATTGTGGTCGATTTTATTAAGCTTAAAAGATTGATAAACATAATTAATAAACTCTGGTTGCGGCTTGAGTTTATTGTCATAAGTAATTGTCTCTTCTAATCTAGATGTCAGACGAGTAATTTCTTCTTGGTAGTAAGCTATAGAGTTATTCTTCTCAAGCTGCTGTTTGTATAAAGTAGCTAAACAAGACAGCTTTTGTTGACCTATTTCTAAGCGTTTAAGTATTCTCTTAGCTTTATGTTGGTTTCCTTGTTTTAAAGCAATTTTAAGCTGATAATCATACCAATAATTAGAAAGCCAGTTAATCATAACCAAAACCAGTTTTACCCTCTAATATTTCTGTATTTGATGACCAGGCGATTATTTGATCCTGTAAACTTTGTTTGAATTGCTGATAGTTTTGTTTTTCATTGTCATACCACCAAGCATATTTCTGTTTTAAAGCGATCGCCTGAGTACGAGTAGAAGCAATTAACGAGTTTTTACGGGTAGGATGAAATTCTTGAAGCACAATGCGATCAACTGCTATTAATTGACTAAAAAATTTATTTCTATCTTTTAATAAAGTCGGTAACAAAGGAGTTATTGTGACAGCAAAGCGAATTTTATGTTGATCGTTAGCAGCAAGATTATATCTAAGCTTATTGATAGTTTGTAGACGAGATTTAATACTAGGAGACTTAGGTTCAAAATCTTTTCTAACCATTTCACTACCTGTAGGAATACTTAAATTAATTCTCAAATACTCAAACTGCTGTAGTAAGTCTATATCTCGCACAATCATCGGACTACGAGTTTGAATTACCAAAACAGGTTGGTAAGTCACCATCACAGCCAATAATTCTCTAGTCAACTGCTGTTGCTTTTCGATTGGTTGATAAGGATCTGTAACGCTACTCATATAAATATGAGGAGGACGATTGTGCTTCTTTTGCCACCTAGCCAACTCTTGTTTGAGAATACTTACCCCATTGCTTTTGATAACCACCCAATTACCCCAATTTTGCCGTTTTTCTGAGTCAGGGCTAAAAGCTGCTGCATAACAGTAGCTGCATCCATACTGACAGCCACGATAAGGATTAAGGGTGAAATCATAAGCACTCATAAACCCTGTAGCCTTGTTTAAAAGCGATCGCGCTTCTACAGCATAAATATCAGCTTTGGCTCGTCTTTCTTTGAATACCAATGATGATTTTTGTTGCTGATTTTCTCCATAATTCATATAGCAATCCTAAATTATTCATAAAAATAACTAATAACAAATGACTAATAACAAATGATATTTTTTACAACTCAGATAGGATTGCCATATACCCTAAATAAGGCTGGTTATTAACTGCCAACAGATTCCATAAAGCAAAAATTGAATTGCAATTATGGTTAAAATACCAACCGAAACTAGAGGAAAACCATCCTGCAAATTAAGATTAAAACTCTTGATTGACTGGCTAATAATAATAATTGCTATAACCGAAAAAGCAATGCTGGCAATTAAATTTAAGATGGGTAAATTGATTGCCAATAGTTGAACAATACCCAAAATAAGAGCTACAAGATAAATAGTTTGGGGGCGATTAGTAATGTTAATACCCAACCTATACTGAGAAGCGATCGCAATTCCAATAGCCGAATACAAAGTTAATATTCCTAGATTTATCAAATTAGTATATATTCCAAAAGAAAGATTAGACTCTGATACAGCTTCCTGTTGATAGTGTTCTGTCGGCCAATTGAGGGGAATGGCATCACTAGCCAATTTTGTTGGAGAACGTTCTCCTGCTCCTGTAGTATACACACAGCCAACTCGGATATTTTTGCTTAAAATAGTATCCTGTTGAACCGCTTCGACCACATAAATATTAGGAAATATTTTTTCACCATAACTAGAAAGAACAGGATTCTGTTGCGGATCTAAATTACTAAATGCCCCTGCTTTGACATTAGCAAACCTTTCACAGCCAAAATTCGCCACTGTCTCGGTAACTTCTGTTAAAGGAAAAATACCTGTAGAGGATTGTTGAATAGCCTCTTTTCCTGCCAAATTTACTCCCAAACGACAGTAATTAGCCGAACCAATACTAGTTTGGCATATTTCAGGAACTTGTCCTGAAGTAGCATGAATATCTGAGTGATTGGTATATATTCCCAAAGAGATCAAAACTATTGTGGCAACTGTCCATACCAAAGGAATAATTGATTTTTCTACAATGGGAGGAAGTTGAAATTTATCCTCTGTCAGATAACTAAGTTGTTTTTGATATCTGGGAGTTTCTGAACTTGCAGGGGTAAACGTATATTGAGTATTGCTGCGTTTAGCTTTTTTTCTGGTCGCCTTCAACTCAGCCTGTTTGTCCTCCATCTCCTTTAATTCAACCAGAGTAGTCGAACTATCAAAACAATAACGACTCAGCCAAATAGCGATCGCTTTACGGTTTTTCTCGTTTAACTCAATAATTTGCTTAAGCCACTTGGTAATTACAGGAGGTAGCTTTTGCGTATCTGAAGTCTTGCCCTTATTAAAATACTCTTCCACAAAAGGCAGTATTCTTTGCTGATTAGTTTCCGATAGATGATGAAAAAACCTCACCAGGCGAATAACTTCCTTGTCGGGGGCAATAATATCTCCTGTTAAGATCTTTTTGTTAGTAACAAAACAATATTTTGCCAAGGGATTAAGATCGGTATTTGTTTCAGAAGCATTCACCTTGATTTCTGCAACAGAAATACTAATGTCTTCCTCTTCCAAAGGCTTTTGGTGAATCATCCCTGTTTTTTTGAGCAACCCCGTATCCCCGACACTATCTACCTCCAAATAATCTTCAAACTCTGGGAAGTTGATCTCTTCTTGTGGCGAAGTGTCCTCCTCTAGAATGAGGTCCTTTTGACCATTGCCTAAAGTATCCATCTCTTCATTGGCGGTTTCTTTTGGCGACTCCACAAAAACCTGCCAATCTGGTTTGACTTCTCCCAATTCACGGCTGTATAACCAAATACCCGCCAAAGAATTCAAGTGTAAACCAGAGATCGCTTGAGTTATAGTATCCGTTAGCAGTATGTAATTTGGCGTATAGTCTGCTTTACGGTTGATATAAATGTGTAGCTTAGATTTATCAATGATTACTTGAAAACGAAAATTCTTATTGCCACAGGCACTTTTTAAAGTTTTAATGATTGAATCTCGATCCATAACCACACAATTAGAGACATAGTAGCGTTAAGCTTATACTGCCCAAAAATATAGTTTAAATTAGCGTTATGGGTTAGTAGCAACGGTTAATTCTTCGGGGCAGATAGAAAGTTCCATAGTTGCCGAATGTACCTTTAGGGCATATTACAGTGCTTACTTTACGGTGAATTATCTGTTGTCGATCTAGGGAACAATATATAATCTAGCGAGTGAATAGATAAACTATTTATAGGCTCCAACTGTCCACACTAACGTTTCATAATTTACTTTAATCAACCTGTTTATGTCGATCGCGAAAAATCTTTTACCTACAGAAATTATCCTAACTCCTGCCCGTCAGTGTATTGGTAAGCTAAATCTCGATCGTCGATTGCAACCAGGAAACTACATGGACTTTGAGGGGAAAACCTACGCCATTCTGGAAAGACATCACTTTTATCAATATCGAGTCGGTGGATATCGTTTTGATAAAGCAACACTTCATGTCCAAGAATCAAAAAGACCAGAAGAAACAACTCAAATTGGCGATCGCTATGTAATTGGTAATGCTAACTGTCGCTTCAATGCGCGATCGGAAATTATGCGCTGTGCCGTAAATCCAGAAGGACCTTGTGAGGGATGTCGCTATTTTGAAAGCCAATAGTAATTAATAAGTTGATTTATTGTTTTGAAGTTACTAGTATGCATCAATTAATTAATTTCTATTCTGATATCGTAATGACGAGCAATAGATAGTGAACAATAATTGATTAGGAACAATCAACAAATAATTTCGCAAACATGGAGAAATAGTGTTGAATCAACAATTATTTATTCAAAATATATTTACTGGACAAAGTGCGGGCGAATCTATGGTCGATAGATTTGTAGAAAACTATATGGGTTTTCAGCAGTTGGGGACTTACTTGATTTCCTTATTTGTAGCTTTAATATTGGCAACAATTATTGCTTTTCATCCCCAAACTTTTGGCAAAAAAGAAGATATCAACGAAATAGACGCACCAAAAACTTTACTGTTTTATGCCATGATTGGCTCTTTAATTGGTGCAACGGTAGCTGATTATGGCCCAGAGTTAGGATTTATATTTTTTGGCTTGGGGGGCTTGATGCGCTTCCGTACCAACACAGGGACATCTATTCAAACGGGACGCTTAATTTTGGTGGCTTTGATTGGTCTTTGCTGCGGTTTGAAAATGCTTTACATCGCAGCAATTTCTACTGTTGTTGCCTGGATCTTAATTTATTTTCTAGAAAGACGAACTCTTTATCAAATAGAGGTTAAGGGGATTAAGTCCAAAGTTTTTCTAGAATCAGTTGCAGCTTATCGTCATATCCTCAAGAAGCAAAAGTGCAACGTTATCGTCGAAAAGAAAAATACAGTAAAATCAAAAGTTAGCTTTATTTTTAGCTCTCCTCCCAAATTGAGAAGAGAGGACTTGGAACATTCTCTGGAAGAGCAAATACCAGAAGAAAATAAAGGCTCTATTGACTGGAATATAGGAGTTAAGTAAGAAATATTACGGATACTCTAACTGTTTATACTTCTAACTGTTTATACTTCTACTTTGACTCCTTTCCAGAAAGCAACATAGCCTTTAATATTATTAGCCCTTTCTTTCGCTGCAGGATCGTACCAGGCTGCATCTGGGTCTTCTTTGCCATCTACTACTACGGTATAGTAGCTAGCTTGTCCCTTCCAGGGACAGCTAGTGTGAGTAGAACTTTCTTTAAAATATTCTTGTTTAATTGAGTCTGGAGGAAAATATTGATTATTTTCTACCACCTCAGTGCGATCGCTTTCGGCTATGACTTGACCATTCCAAATTGCTTTAGGCATTGTTTCTTGATTAAATGATTCCGTTACAGATAATTTTATTATTTACAGGCGATCAAAAACCATCCATATATCTAAAGATAGAGAGAAATACTATAAAAGACATACATATCACTACCAGAGGTGGATTTCTCATTCCCGCTTTTCCCATAATCTTGTGTTTAGCAAAATATAAGATTATCAGGGTGTAGATCGATTAGAAAAAGAGCTTTTTTTAATTGATCGCAAGCCCCAAACTGAATTAATTAGACAGACAAATATTTATGGATTCTCTCAGTCCCGTACAAACAGCTTGGCAGCAAGTAATAGAGATGGTTCAAGGAACTGTCAAATTGCTCCCTAATATAGCTACTGCAATTATTGTATTTATAATATTTTGGTTTATAGCAAAATTCTCCAGAAGAATTATCAAAAACCTCACCCGTAAGAAAAAGTCTCGTAATCTAGGTCTAGTCTTGGCTAGACTTTCCCAAGGATTTATTATTCTTATCGGTGCATTTATTGCCCTGGCGATTGTAGTCCCTTCCTTCAAGCCAGGTGACCTAGTACAGCTATTGGGAGTAAGTGGTGTTGCAGTCGGTTTTGCTTTCCGCGACATTCTACAAAACTTCTTAGCAGGCATCTTAATTTTGATTACCGAGCCATTTGTGATTGGAGATCAAATTGTATTCAAGGACTTTGAAGGGACAGTAGAAAATATTCAAACTCGTGCCACAACCATTAGACCAGAAGCGTTGGTGGTAGAGTTGGCAGCCAGCACCATCAACATTCGCGCTCGTTGGTGGGTACAGCCCCCTCGTCGTGCTGAAATCTTAGATTCTCAAGATGAAGTACTGACAAAATTGTGTAATAGATTAGTAGCTGGCGGAATAGATCTACCCTTCCCCACCCAGCAAATCTTGTTCCACGATCAGACTGAAGAAACAGATGGCGATCGCGCCAAGCAAAGAGAAGGTTGGCCAGCAGTTAAGGGAAATAACCCCAAACCCAGACGTATTGCTAGTTCTCTGAGACAATTAGCTCAAAGCGGCGGCAATGTTAATGGCAATGGTAAAGATAGTAGAAACGGTCAAGAAAACTATAGCTAAGATGTTGAAGCAGCTTAGGAGTTGGTTAGCAGACAAGCGTAGTTTTCTATTTTCTCGATACACTCAAGATTCTAAAGAGACTCAAGAGCCTGAAAAATCCCTGGTTAAATTACCCGTCGAGTTACGTCAAAAGCTAACTGATGCGGTGGAAAATATATCTAGTAGCCCCGCAGGCGAAAAAGCGATCGGCAGTACTGTAGACAAAGCTTACGATCGCTGGCAGGAAGAATCAGATAGTGGAGACAATTCGGTGGTAGTTCTAAGTAGTCCTGTTGCTGCCGTATCTCGTATCTTGTCTGAAACTCTCAAAGAATGGACTAAAGAAAGGCAAATTGCTTTAAAGATACTACCATTAACTGCTCGACCTTATGCGATCGAAACAATAAAGTCAAAGTTGGAACACTATTTAAAACACAAATCAGAGCCAGACGGGTCAGATTCAAAAACATCAGAAGTGGTTGTAATTCCCAACCTAAGCTGGAGTTTCCTTCGTTCAATGGACGGTTTGGAAGGAATAGAATACCTACAGTCTATACTATGCGATGGTTCTAAAGACCGTTTTTGGATTATTGGTGCGGGTCAAGTTGGCTGGCAATATTTAAACTCCGTGTGTGAGATAGAAGCCTACTGTGGAGAAACTTTTTCTTTACCCAAAATCGCCTCTGAAGATTTACAAGAGTGGCTTTTGCCAATTATTGAAGATCTAGATATTGCTTTTGCTAAACCAAGAATCGATCAGCAACTATTGGATCGAGATAAAGATAATCAGGCTAACTATTTTGATCGCCTGGCTGAAATTTCTCAGGGCGTTAGCACCGTAGCAATACAAGCCTTTCTCAAATCTATCTCTTATCAAAAAGAAGAAGATGAACTAGGTAAAATTGTGGCTGAAACTCCCAAAACTCCTAGCTTGCCAAATTTAGAACCAGCAGAACAATATATTTTATACTCTCTTTTATTACACGGAGATCTGACTGTTTCTGCCTTAGCCAAAAGTCTTGGAGACTTGGAATCACAGGTGCAAGCCCAGGTTCAAGTATTGCGCCGTAAAGGAATTGCCGAACAAAAAAATAGAGTAATCAAAATTAATCCAATTTACTATCCCAAAATCAAGCAAGAGTTAGCCAGTAACAACTTCATCATTAATAGGGAGTAATTTCAGTTGTCCAACATTCACTATCAGTTTTATTTATTAGCTCAGTCTGCGGGGGAAGCTGCGGAAGAGACAGCAGAACAAACAAGAGAAATTGTTTCCAAAATTACTACAGGCAAAATTGCTCAAGGATTCTTTATTCTCATAGCAGCCTATTTAACTTTAAAGATCTTAGACAGGTTAGTACTTTGGTTGTCAGAAAGAATTGCTAAGGAATGGCGGTTGCGAGTTAAACAGTTTCTGCCTTTCCTGCGGATGATAGTGCTGACTGTCACAGCTATAGTTTTGATGAACCTGTTTCTCAATTTATCCAAAGAAAATATCCTAGCAGTGACGGGTACGGTGGCTGTTGCCTTGGGTTTTGCTTTTAAAGACTTTGCTAGTTCAATCATTGCAGGTATAGTTGGTCTGTTTGAATCTCCCTATGGTGTGGGCGATCGCATTAAAATAGGAGAGCATTATGGTGAAGTAGTCAGCTATGGTCTGCGCTCTGTGCAGATACAAACTCCAGATGACAATACGATCACTATTCCCCACAACAAAATTTGGACAGAAGCATTATCTAATGCTAATGCAGGGGCTTTAGAGGCACAGGTAGTTACTGAATTTTACTTCGCTCACGAAATAGATATTGTTTTGGTCAAAAAAATTCTTTATCGAGTAGCTCAAACCAGTAAATATACTGCTCTTAAACTGCCTATAGTAGTTGTTATGGCAGAAAAACCTTGGGGTACGGCTTTTAAACTTAAAGCTTATCCTCTTGATGCCAGAGATGAATTTATTTATAAAACAGATCTAATTCACAGAGCAAAGCAAGCTTATGCTAAATACAAGCTTAATTACACT
>CAKZYI010000099.1 GCA_937884735.1 uncultured Pleurocapsa sp. | reverse complement strand
CCTTGAGCAACACTTCCCCATGTACCGTAACGATACTGTTATAAGCACATGTCATATTATGAGCAATAATTACTCCTTCCATCGCTCCACGTATTTCTGCTTCTGTTTTAGCCTTCTTTGTGGCTTTCATCCCCGCCATATGGGATTTCACTGAAACCTCAGCAGCTTGACGCAATTCTTGTAATGCGAGATTATCTTGTCGCGATCGAAATTGAAATATAGCCTGAGCTAATTCCATATCAATTCCCGCTGCCTCGTGGGACAATGAGACAGGACGATCCAACAACTTAGATTGCTGTTGATAAGTAAGATTATCTTGAACAGCTATAGTCCTAGCTTCTTTGACTCTTACAGACAACTCGGCAAAAGGATAAACCCCATCTGCGCCAATTTTTTCACCAATTTCCACCCTAGTTGGAACTTCTCCATGCCATAAAGTAGCTGATGCTGGAGGATCGTCTAGATATAGCTCTAATCGACCAGCATCTAAATAAATGGCGGCATTGGGTAAAGGTATTCCTGCAAAATATAAAAAGAGACTGCTGGCGCGAAAAGGAAATTTGTTTGCCGAAAAATTGCGCCGAAGAGGACTACCAGACCAGAAAATCACTGGATGCTCGATTAGTTTGGCTAGCTTATCTCTCCTTTGTTTTAAACCACCCTGAAGCAACTCATTATTATTTGTAGAAAGCAAGACCATCAATTTCAGCTAATACGATTATATTAATAATCTTACTACTTACTACTGACGAGCAATTTATTAATAAATTTTATATTTAGTAAACCCGCAACAACAATATGAAATCTCAGAAATCTCAATACTGGTCAATAGATCGCTTACCTGGAATTACGCGATCGCATTTAGAATTACTCGAACAGAATAACATAACCAATACCAAAATACTGCTAAAAACTGCCCCTTCTACAAAAGAAAAACAGGACTTAGCTATCAAACTACAGCTAAACCAAAAATATATCAATAAATGGGTTGCCCTGGCAGATCTTGCCCGCATACCAAGCGTAGGAGACAAAAATTGCGGGCTACTATTACACGCTGGTATTATTTCCGCCGCTCAACTCGCCCAAACGCCTTTTCATCGTTTACATACACAGATAGTTCGCTTACAGGTAGCAACCCTACAGAGGAAAGATTTATCGCCCCCTGTAGAGCAGGTAAGAAGAAGGGTGGAAGAAGCAAAATCATAGCCCAATATCAACCACATACATTAAAACTATTGCTTTATTGCTTTTTAGTAGTTGCGAGCAGTACCTTCAAAACGACGACCACCGCCACCACCGCGATTATTTTCGCGAGGTCTAGCTTTGTTAACTCTCAGCTCTCTTCCCATCCATTCTGCACCATCTAGGCTTTCAATTGCTTTGGTTTCTTCTTCTTCGCTTCCCATTTCAACAAAACCAAAACCTCTGGGGCGATTAGTTTCGCGATCTGTTGGTAGAGAAACTCTAGATACTGTTCCATATTCTTCAAAAACAGTCGTAAGATCTTCTTTAGTAACCTCGTAAGATAGATTACCGACATAGATTGAC
This sequence comes from uncultured Pleurocapsa sp., assembly GCA_937884735.1. Taxonomy (GTDB): domain Bacteria; phylum Cyanobacteriota; class Cyanobacteriia; order Cyanobacteriales; family Xenococcaceae; genus Waterburya. The sequence continues at coordinate 3,681 of CAKZYI010000099.1, read as the reverse complement.
ATTGATATGCTCCTGATTAACAAGTATTGCTTTTAGATATTAGATAAATATTTCGGAAGAAAGCTTGCCAATCTATTATGTAGCCAGGAGGTTATGACAAATTGAAACAAACGCGCTTACCGAATTAACTTCTCTATTTTTTAGTAGGTTAACACAACTAGATTAAAAGGATTCATTTAAAGATTAAAAACAATGTTAAAAAAAAGCGAAAATGTAGAAAAACAAATGTTTTGAATATCTAATAACTATGTTTTTTCATTTAAATATAGACAAAAACAAATAACAACAAATTAATCTTATTGGACGTGATGTATGATACAAAATGGAGTTAAACATAACGAATTAAGACAATTAGTTCGATCGCAGTTAGAACTACTATTAGAAAAAGGTAATTTAGAAGGCGCAAAATCTTTATTAATTCCCGTACAGCCCGTAGATATAGCAGAGGCTATTGAAGGTTTACCAGAATCAGCTCAACTAATCGCATTTCGCTTGCTCTCCAAAGCCGAGGCGATCGAAGTTTATGAGTACTTGAATACTGATGTTCAACAAGCACTAATTCAAGAATTCAAGCGTCAGGAGGTATTAGACATCGTAGATAAGATGTCTCCTGATGATCGCGCTAAGATGTTTGATGAACTTCCTGCAAAGATTGTACGTCGTCTATTGTCTCAACTAAGTCCAAAAGAACGCCAAGCCACAGCAATATTACTCGGCTACGGAGATGATACCGCAGGGCGCATTATGACCCCTGAGTATATTTCCTTAAAAGAAAGCTTAACAGTTAGCCAAACCCTTGAAAGGATTAGAAGCCTATCTAATGCTTCAGAGGTAGTGTATTATCTCTACGTCACAGGTTCTTCTCGCCAACTAACAGGAATTGTTTCCTTAAGAGATTTGGTTGTTGCTGCAACCGATACTACTTTGGCAGAAATTATGACTAGAGACGTAGTTTTTGTCCACACTGATACGGATCAAGAAGAGGTTGCACGTACTATTCAACGCTACGATATTGTAGCTGTGCCTGTGGTAGATAGTGAGGAAAGACTTGTGGGAGTAGTTACAGTAGATGATGTGATTGATATTATTCAACAAGAAGCGACAGAAGATATTTATGCTCTTGGTGGAGTACAGTCTGATGGCGACAACTACTTTCAAACTAATCTGCTAACAGTTGCTCGTCGTCGGGTGGTTTGGCTGTTTGTGTTATTAATAACCAATACTGTTACTGGAGCGATTATTCGCTTTAACGAATCACTGTTGCAAGAAGTGGTTATCTTGGCTGCTTTTATTCCTTTATTAACAGGTACAGGGGGAAATGTTGGCGCACAGTCTTCTACCGTTGTGATTAGGGGTTTGAATACCGAAGAGATTCAAAACATGGGTGCAGGAAAAGTAGTGTTTCGCGAAGCGGCGGCAGGAATTTTGCTTGGTTTGATTTTGGGCATAATGGCAACAGTTTGGGCTTATTTCCTTCAGGGTAGTTTTCAAGTAGCAATTTCGGTGGGAATTAGCTTAGTTGCGATCGCACTTTTAGCTTCTGTTGCTGGCTCGGCTTTACCCTTCTTGTTCCGTTCTCTAAACCTAGATCCAGCCCTCATGTCTGCCCCCTTTATTACCACCGCTGTGGATGTATTAGGAGTTTTGCTCTACTTCAACATTGACAAAACAATATTAGGTTTGTGATTAATTTTTCAAAAGCTAATAGCTAATAGCTAATAGCTGATAGCTAAAAACCTATCAATTAAGACGAAGCTAACAAACATCAAAAGTTAAGGATGAATAGTTCCATCTGGCATAACAGTTCCTTTCCAATTTACGCCACTCAAAATACTATTTTTCAAGTTTGCTCCTCTCAAATTAGCTCCTCGCATATATATATCTATTAAGCTGGCGTTTTCTAAATTAGCTTTTTCTAAATTAGTTTTAAACAACAGGGCAAATCTAAAGTTAGCACCCTGCATATTCACTTCTTTTAAGTTAGCGTTACTAAAATTTGCCGAACCAAAATCAATTTTATTATCTGGTTGAGCATTGCCTAAACTAAGTTGGGATATAGTAGAAAAACTACTGTTTCCTCGATCCGTATCTTTTAAAATAGCTCCTGCTAGTACTGCACTTCGTAAATTAGCCGAGCGTAAATTAGCACCCTGCAATGTTGCTTGTTGCAAATTGGATTGGCGCAAACTACTACCACTTAAGTCAGCACGACTAAAGTTGGCATAACTCACATTAGCGTTGCTCAAATTAGCATGGCTAAAATCAGCACGACTAAAATCAGCACCACTCAAATCTACCCCCGTAAGGTTTGCTCCCGATAAGTTGGCACGACTTAGGTTCGCTCCTGAAAGATTAGCACGGGTGAGATTGGCATTGCTCAAGTCAGCATCAGATAAATTTGCATCGCGAAAAAAAGATTGGCTGAGATTGGCATTACTTAGATCTACTCTAGTCAAGCAAGCTTTTTCTAAATTAGCCCAGCTAAGATCCACTTCAGCCATATCAGCACTTCTAAGATTAGCCTCGGCTAAATTAGTTTTGATCAGCTTTGCATTGGTTAAGTTGGCACGACTTAGATTAGCTCCTGCCAAATTTGTTCCGCTGAGATTCGCCCAATCTAATTCCGATCTGCTGAAATCGATATTTTCCAGAAGAGCCTGGATGATCTGTATTTGACTGAGATCGGCACGGCTAAAATCCCTATTGTTTTGTTGATAGAGCGATAATAACTCTTCTCCATTCATTAATTTAAATTGTTATTTCAACAGCTAACTGTATTTTGGAAGACATATTTTATGATTCCCGATCGCAACTCTAAAATAACGTTGTTATAAATATAATGCACGAAACAAAATAATAAGCCTTCAGTATTACGCTCAATAATCATAGGTTCTAAGCTATAGATTATAGGCTTTTGATTGATAAATATCTGCCGAATTTAATAGATTAAGTAATGTCAATTACCCGACTTTGTATAATCAATTGGAAGTTAGATCACATTTTTTCAATTTCCTGAGTCAATAATTGCCATTCAGCAACCACTTTTGGTGGTATTTTGAGGGCTAACTCCCGATTTTGCTCTAGGGGAATAGATAATTTTAAACTACCTTTTTGAGGGATTTGAGCAATGATAGGAGTCAAGTTGTATTGTCCAACATTTGGTGCTGGTGCAGACTCTTGATAACTATCGGTTGCAATCAATATTTTGCCTTGACTGGTCAAAATTTCTAAAGATTGGGGATGAATGAAAGAATTGACTCCAGGAAACCCAACTAGGCGTAGATAATAAGCCGTAGCTGCACTCTGTAGATTATCGGGAAATAGTAATACTTGCCATGTGTTGCCGTCGCGATCTTTTAAGGAATCTTGAGCATGATAGCGCAGTACATTTTCTGTTTCGTGGTGTTGTCTCAATAATGCTATTGCAGGGGAACATATCAAAGAAAAGCTAACGGTGCAAACTAAGACTAAATTTAGTAGCAACGTTAATAACCATTTACCATTTGTCATTTGTTATTTTTCATCTATCTGTAGGGTGGGGGCGCAATTAGTCCTAAAGGAATCGCTGGAGTTTGCTTTAGGCACATGCTTTAATGCAACAAAAATTACTAATCACTTTTTAGTAATTTACGCCTAGTGTGAATTAGCTTCGTTGAGAGGTTATTAGTTCGTAGCCTTTAG
>CAKZYI010000098.1 GCA_937884735.1 uncultured Pleurocapsa sp. | reverse complement strand
AGGACGTTTTGAATCCAGAACAGATGCTATCTAATTACTTTTATCCTTTATCCTTGTTCCTTGTTCCTTGTAGAGTTGTTTATAGTCCAGATAAACCTCTTCGATGCGGGGCGAGGGTTTGGATCGAGGTTTTGGGAGTTCGTCTAGACTTTATGGCTAGTTAATGTTATTTGTGCGTAACATCAGTTATTAATTAGAAAGCCGATCGAATTATAGAAATCGATTGCGACCGAAGTCTTTTAACAAAAATACCTATGATCGATTAGCCCGCTCGATAAGTTTACTGCAAAGTCGAGCGGGCGATCGCTAATTATTTCTTATCCGTCTGGCTGTATTCCCGAACCAACAGGAGCGATAGAGTTAAGCTTCAATTCTGGCATATCTTGCTCTACTTGACGCAAGTTCCATTCATTTTTGAAGAGTAATACTGGTCTACCCCAATTATCTTTGACGGAAATAGAATTGAAGATTCTTCCCGCTTTTTCTAATGCTTCCCAACCACCATATACCCAACGCGCAACGCTATAGGGCAATGCTTCAATTCTAGTTTCAACATTATATTCATTTTGCAAACGAAACTGAACTACCTCAATCTGTAGTTGGCCCACCGCAGCCAGGATAGGATCGCGTTTAAAATCATCAGTAGAATACATGATTTGAATTGCGCCTTCTTCTCTTAATTCGGTAATACCTTTTTGAAATTGTTTAAACTTAGATGGATTAGGATTTTTGAGATAGGCAAAGATTTCAGGAGAAAAACAAGGTATACCTTCGTATTCTAGCTTTTTACCATTGTAAATGGTATCGCCAATTGCAAATACCCCTGGATTATTCAAACCAATAATATCTCCTGGGAAAGCTTCATCTAACGATTCTCTACCTTGAGCAAACAGCTTTTGCGGACGGGACAGTCGGACTGTTTTGCCTGTGCGAGCATGTTGTACGGTCATGTCTTTTTCAAACTTACCAGTACAGACTCTGACGAATGCCACGCGATCGCGATGTTTGGGATCCATATTTGCCTGGAGCTTGAAAACAAAACCCGTAAATTCCTCGTAGGTAGGCTCAATCACTCCCAAAGATGACTTATGGGATTCGGGCATCTGAGCATACTCTAAAAAAGCTTTTAAGAATAGTTCAACCCCAAAATTGGTCATGGCACTGCCAAAGAATATTGGGGTCATTTTGCCCCCATGAACTTGTTCTAGGTCGAATTCTGCCCCAACCTCATCTAAGATTTCTAATTCTTCTTTTAGCTGATAATAAAGCTCTTGTTCTAAAAGATCTTCAATGCGCGGATCTCCTAGCTCAATCACCGTATCCTGGGCTGTTTTACTACCGTGAGAACGACGTTCAAATAGATGTATCTTGCGTTCGCGACGGTCAAATACTCCTTTAAAGCGATCGCCCATGCCAATAGGCCAATTTACCGCATAGGTTTGCAAACCTAATTCTTGTTCGATCTCATCAATCAATTCAAAAGCGTCTCTCCCTGGACGATCTAACTTATTGACAAAAGTAAAAATAGGTAGCGATCGCAATTGGCAAACTTCAAATAGCTTGCGAGTTTGAGGTTCTAGACCTTTGGCTGCATCAATCAGCATTACAGAATTATCCGCAGCAGCTAAAGTACGATAAGTATCTTCACTAAAGTCTTGGTGTCCTGGGGTATCTAATAAATTAATCTGAAACTGATTATAGATAAACTGCAACACTGTAGAAGTGATGGAAATTCCCCTTTGCTGCTCCATTTCCATCCAGTCAGAGGTTGCTTTGCGCTGTTCCCTTCTGGCTTTTACTGCCCCTGCTTCATGAATTGCACCTCCATAAAGTAGGAGTTTTTCTGTCAGGGTAGTTTTTCCCGCATCAGGGTGAGAAATAATAGCAAAATTACGACGACTAGATACAGCCTGTTCGATTTCAGTCTGAAGTTCTGCTGGCATGAAATAGTTATATGGCAACAATTGTTGTGTTTATTATATCTCTGACACGATCGATATTGTAGTAGGTTGATTGGTCGAGCTAAAAAATCCGAAGAAATAAGTAATGAGTAATGAGTAATGCCCTAAAAGAATCGCGCTTTGCGATTCGCCGTTGCGAAGCAACGTCGGCGGACTCCAGTCTGCTCTTCGCATAAGTAATATAGCAATACGTATCAAAGTTAAGACACTTAGAAAAATTGCTACTTGCTACTTGCCCTTTGGGAGGTGCGCGTACATGCGGCAATTCGAGCATTACATGCGGCACAGAGCTATCGCTCAGATCGTCGTGAGACGACTAGCAATGCATTCGCATTGCGTGCCTTTGTTTGCGCGATGCGAAGCGAGTCCTTTAGGGCCTGACGGCGACGCGGGGTCTTGAAGAACCGAATCGCCTTTATCTTGCGCCTTCGGACGAACAGGGCTTCGCCCAAACGTCTGTAAAGCAGACTTGAGACGCTTTGCGTCTGTGGGTCGCACCTCTACTTGCTACTTGCGAACTAATAACTTTTGTACTGTCCTAATCTAAGTTCGTACGTCTATAAGCAATAGAGGTAACTGGGATCTTTTACTCTTTGTTTTGGCGCTCGCAAACATAGTTCAAACTTACAATTTCAACATTCTTAATTTCAAACCACTGTTTTCTATACAGATGAGGTTTAGTAGAAAATATGACAATGCCGATCTCTTGTTAGCTTTTTTAAAATTGAAATGATACATAGATACAAGTATTAATTAGCAATGTTTTTCAAGCCGACATAGATAATTAATAGAGCCATGCTTAAATCAATTAAGCAAAAAAATAAATTACAATTAAAATATAAAAATAATACTATTTTTTAATTACAAAGCTCAAATAAAGTTTTCTATTATGAATTTAGCTTGGATTCAGTTTTATTGTATTATTGCTTTAATTTTAGGTGTATTTTCAACTATAACTTTTTGTATCCCAAAACATTACTTTGGTTTATATATAAGTTGGATAGCTGCTATTTTTAGCTTACTCTATATAGAAATTTCTCAAGTTACCGAAAAGTTACCGAGACATTTAGGTTATCTTTGGAGTTCTGTATTTTTAATTTGCTTTGGTTTTATTATGTTACTAAGATTGAGTTTTATAAATTTTGGAATTGGTCAAAATATAGTCGACAATACATCAGCAGATAAAAGCAACTTATTCAAAGTGGCTAAATATGGTACTTTTTTAGCTTATGGTTTAATTCTTGCTCGCTTTATGATTTAAATTTAATCTGCTATTATATTTTTCAAAATAGCGACTGGAAGTAAAATTGCTTTTTATTTAAAAAATGCCGTTAAAAAGCTGTTTAAAATTCTACAAATAGATTTACTATTACAAGTCAACTTAATGAAAAAATGCAAAATAAGTACAGCTATTTAGAATCTATATTCCTAGTCCCCAGTCCTCAATTATTTTATGCTTAATAAAGCGGAACTACTTAGTTGTAAGAATATAAAGCTTGAGTTACAACTAAAGTGTATCTTAAGTCAATGACAACAGAACAATAATGAGATTGGTAATTTTAGGAGGGACAGGCTCAGGCAAAGGTACTCAAACCGCCAGAATATTAGATAAGCTTGGCATTCCTAGTATTTCTACAGGGGAAATACTCAGAAATGGTATTGCATCAGGTACAGAATTAGGAATAGAAGCTAAAGCTTATGTAGAAAAAGGAGAATTAGTCCCCGATAATTTGATGATTCAGTTTATTCAACAAAGATTAATTCAACCCGATGTAAGTAATGGCTGGATCTTGGAAGGCTATCCCCGCACGGCTTTTCAAGCAGAAGAATTAGATTTCTTACTCAAGAAAATTAAGCAAAAATTAGATTGGGCGATCTACCTTAACGTCAGCGAAGAAGTCATGATTCAAAGAGCCTTAGACAGAGGTATGGTAGACGATAGATTGGAAGTAATCAAACGTCGTGTCCAAAATTTTCAGGAATTTACTATTCCAATTCTGGAATATTATAGTTATTGCCAGCGACTACTAAATGTAAACGGAGAACAATCTCCTGATTTAGTTGAGCAAGAAATTTTATCATCATTAGCCTAATTTAATTTGTGGTCTAAATATTTGATGGTTCGATTAAATCGAAGTTTGATTAATCTGGTTAAAGTGCAATCAATTGTTTTCAATTGTTCAATGTCTACACTTCAATTGACAAAACCAATATAAGATCTAGAGACTGAAAACTTTTGTCTGAGTATATGATCTCCCATCAACCTTCTGTGACTAACGCCAAGACTATTAGACCGATCGCAGCTAGTTCGATTTACGGTATCGTATTTTATGAAGGCTTTATCTGGGCGATCGATTCTCACAACGGTTATTTATTACAAATCGATCCTGAAACAAATAACACCACGATTTTAAACAATTATTACTGGTCAGACTTTATTGGTGCATCGGGTTTGGCGATTTCCGATGGTGTGCTGTGGTTTACTAATAGAGAATGCGTATACTGTTGTTCTCTTGTAACTAGAGATTTTGAACCCCAGTTGTATTTGCGTCTGCGTGACGATATCAATGGCATTGCCATATCTGGTTCAACCATGTACCTGACTTGTCAAAAACAGGGCAAGATTTTTGTTTATGCTCGGGGCAAAGATAATGCTACTCCTAGCAAAATCACGCATTTTTACACTCCTGGTATTGGGTTAGAGAATATTACTATTAAAGGCGAAGAGATCTGGCTAACAGATACTTTGGAACAAACCGTATATTGTTTAGATCGAGCTACGGGGGAAACAATATTTAGCGTCTTGACTCCCTTTGTCTCTCCTACGGGTTTAGCTTTTAAAACTGATGTAGAAGGGAAAGAAACTTTGTATGTAGCCTATGCAGATCGAGAAGTATATATCCGCGACAATCCTAACGCCGAACCTAATTACGAACTACAGTATCGCGATCGCACTTTTATTCATCCTCTATATTTTAAATATTATCAAGACAAAAAATACGCTTTGTCTAATGGATATCTTGTAGAGATGTCTTATACAGAAGAAATTGCCCCTCTAGACAATAGAGAAATTAAAGATTTTGCTTGGCGTATGGCATTACCTGCCGAAACGGACAGACAAAAAATTCGAGCAGTCGAAGCGATTGGGATGCCTTTTACAGAAGAGGTCAAAGATGGACAGCGTATTGCTATATTTCAGTTTGATGATTTTAATGCCGAACAGCGTTATGTCTTTGGTTGGAAGGCAGTTTTAGAAGTTTGGAGCATCAAGTACCAGATCCAACCTCCAGATTGCGAAAGAACTGTCCAACTTAGCGAAGAATATCAAAAAAAGTATCTCACAGACAATGATAACTTGGCAATGGATACTGAGATTATTCTTCAGGCTGCCGAAAGTGCGATCGGTTCGGAAACTAATCTTTTACGTCAGGTATATAGCATTCGCAATTATGTCTACGACAAACTGTCCTACGGTATCAAACCCCATATAGATACGCCCGATATAGTTATCAAAAGTGGTG
>CAKZYI010000097.1 GCA_937884735.1 uncultured Pleurocapsa sp. | reverse complement strand
CGACTCGCCAAATCCCAACCAATCTAAAACCGTCACTTGATATTGTGTAGCCAGTATATTGACAATACCTTTCATTTCCGTGCGACTGGAAACCGTACTAAAAGCAGGAAGTAACAGTATGGGGTTTCCCTCCCCGATGGTTTCATAGACTATTTGATATTGCTTGTCTGAAAAATTCCAGTGGTAAACATTCTTTGTCCCGCCAATACTAGAGTTATTTTGAATCCGATTGGTTGCTGTAGTCATAGTTATTAATGAAGAGAAACGTATAATGCGATCTGCAAACGCCTATTTAATGGCAATAATCGTCACCATACCACGATCGCATTGGGAGTTTATTTGTTGAAAACCGCTATCTTGTAATCGTTCTTCTACCCATTTTTGAGATAAACGTAGTTTGCGATAAAAGCTTTTGCGTAGCTGCCAAGCATCATTTTTCCACCGATATACTAAATCGTGGATTTTTACTGTATCGGGTTCGTATTCCAAGAAACAGGTGAATATAGTCTCAGCATCGCTTTTTACAGTTAGGAAACGATTTAAGTCTGTAAGTTCGGATGAAAGATCGCGAAAGGTAATAATAAATTTTCCTTTATTTTCCAACAAGTTTAAAACTTTCTCAAACAAAGAAGTTACTTTGTCTGTCGATTCTAAATGAAGAATCGTATCTGTCATACAAACTATTAACTCTGGTTGATTGCTGATATGGCGATCAAAATTAATCAAATCGTCTTCAATTATCTTTATCTCAGCATGACCAAAATTTTCCTTTAATTCTTGTAAAAGTTTTTGGTTGAGGTCGATTGCCGTAACCGAGAAACCAATTTCAGCCAACGGAATTGATTGAAATCCACACCCAGCACCTAAATCAACTGCAATCTTAGAATTCATAGGGCATATCTGATGCTGCTTAAAAAACTTCCGATTTTTTTCTACACCGCTAGTAAATCCGCCAAACATCCACGAATAAACATCTGCTAAAACGCGATCGTAATGTTCTGTCACTTTAGTCATATCACTTTGTAATACTTATAACTTAGAGGTTGTAAACAATTAACTCCAGAAGATTATTACTTGCAAATTAGTTTACAGTCTATCCATCGGGCGATAGTAAATTACGCTTAGTATCTGATTATCCTAATGTATTTCAAACTTGTAATTCGGCTCTTGTTTGGGTGAGAACTTTTCCCGCAGATTGAGCAAATACTACGGTGATTAATAGTCCTAAAATGAAATCTGGCAAAAACGAACCAGTTAATAATGCAATTTTAATAAAAAATCATTGTTGGCAATCGGGTAGTGTAGAAAGTTTAATAAAGCAATAATTTATCTAATGCGATCGCAATATTGGGAAAAGCCAAAGGAGAGATTGTACCCGTTGTATATTCATTTACTTGGGTATATTTATTATTTTGTATTTGAGTGTGAACAATTAATTTCTTATTCACCAGATCGATTACCCAATACTCAGGGATACCATTACGGGCGTAGGTTATCTTTTTTTGATTTAAGTCAGCTTTAAGGGTGCGATTGGATGTCTTGGCAGACGTTCCCTTGCGTCTTTCGCCGATATCCGAAGGTGTATCCTTTAGGACGCGGGATTCTGCCGCTATCTCGATCAGCCAGTAAATATCTTCAGGATAGGGGTGATGGGTGCGATGACTGCTGTAGCAGTCCGACATTGCCTTTGGCAATGGCGAATCGCCGAGGGCGATTGTTTCTGGTAGCCGAACTACAGCTACATCAGGTTCTGGTTCGCTATTATCGAGGGTAATAGGATGTGACTCTTGAATTTCAGCAATCTTGTTAAAAACAACTCGTAAATACTTAACTACACTACTATTAGTGTAGCGATGCTCGACTCACTCTGGACCCAATCCGCTATGCGGATTCGCCAGCGAAGCTGTCGGTGCGCTCCAGCGCACGACGATCTCTCCTTCCAAAAATTCAACTGGCTTTCCTTCCAACAATCCAACATTCACTAGTTCGTGCCATTCTTCAATCGACCATTTGTAGGTAGTTAAAGTCATAATCCCTATTTTTTACCAACCGTCTATTCAATTATTGTACCGATTGCATTAACCAATAATTGCTACTCGCTGCATATACTGTATCGCTTGAAGATAATTATTCCATCTTGCTGGGATTCTAAATTAATTCCGCTCTTGCTTGAGTGAGAACTTTTCCCGCAGATTGAGCAAAAACCACAGTGAGTAACAGCCCTAAAATGAAATCTGGCAAAAACGAACCAGTTAGAAATACCAGTCCAGCAGTTATTAACACCGAAGTATTGGCAATAATGTCATTACGGGAACATAGCCAAACCGAGGACATATTAATATTATCGTTACGGTGGCGAATCAATAGTAAAAAGCAGATCAAGTTCGCTACTAAAGCCAGAATACCAATCCCGCTCATTAATTGAGCAGTGGGGACGGTTTGAGCAAATAATTGATAGGTGGCTCTGGCAAATACAGCGATCGCCGTAAGAAACATAATACCGCCTTTGAGTATTGCCGATTGCGCCTGGGCTTTTTTACCTTTTTGAATCACGTAAAGGCTACAGCCATAATTCAGCCATTTTATTAATTAAAACGTTCAAATGAATTTTAGAATAAAAATATTCTACCTTCATACGTTCAAAAGAACATTAGAATATAATTTAAATTAAAGCGATGCCTTTATCTTCAAGGCGACAAGAAAAGTGCGTAGCGATAGCCCCATCGTCTGCTTCGCAGACTGGGAAAGCTCTGCTTTCTGGCTTGCCTGAAGGGCTGTGGGCAGCTATGTTTCGCGATACGAAGTTAGTCTTTTAGAGCAAATCGCGCAGCAGAAGGCGAAATATATCAATTATTAGCTAAACTAATTCTTGCAGAGAATAGCTTAGGATATCAGTCACGCGCCGATCTCTTAGGGAGTAATAAGCCAATTTGCCGTCATTACGATACTTAAGCAATTTCAAATCTCGCATTTTCCGCAAGTGATGGGAAGCGGTAGCAATCTTAACGTTTAACATAGTAGCAATATCGCAAACGCAAAGCTCATCGCCGTTTCTAAGGGCATAAAGTATCTTAACTCGCGATCGATCTGCTAAAGCACCAAAGATAACCGTCATTTCCTCTAAAGTATCTTCATTAGGAAAAGTTGACCGAATTTCAGTAACTAAATCGATGTTGAAACATCGTACCTGACAAAGATCGTCTATTTTGGTTTTACTCACGAGTATTTTGGGGTAACGGTTAAATCTATTAATTTAATGGTACAGGATACTTGAATCCCCAGTAGGTTAGATGAGCGATCGCAATTAACTAAAGCCGCGATCTTCTAGTCCTATTTTATCCTTACCAATTTAGAGCGCAAATACCTCTCTTGAAAGTGTTTAATTACTCCATTTAGTTCTTAAAGTTACGCTAAATACAAACCCAAGTCTAGTATAATCTAGGTTTCTAAATTTATGCACCAGCTTTTATATAATGGTAGCCGAAGGTATTTGTACTTGTTATTTTCTCAAACACTTATTCCATACTTGCGCGATCGCAAAAGTTTTTTTACTAATCAATTCACCAGTAGTTTCTTCGTTAGATTTTTCCATAGGTAAATCTTGGGGAGAAAAGTCCTTGGAGAAATTAGAAAAAGGATGATTTGCTTCAAACAAATCTAAAACATTACTGTAGTCGTATTCTTCTGCTGTTTGATGTCGTTTGATATCGGCAAAATTTAGTTTAGGTGCGGAGAATGCACCACTTCCTTAATTATGTTAGTCGAATTTTGAGCCGTCTAAACTTGCGCGATCGCACTCAAGCAGCTTTGTTTGCTAATTCATATATAGCGATCCTAAATGGTTCATGAAAAAGAGCTGTAAAGCGAAAGTTTGGGAAAATAAAAAATTTGGTGTTTGGTAACTAATTTAAATTACCGTTTGGCGATCGCAAACGAATAACAAAGAGAACAAAATTTTCGTACAAAACGTATGGATTTGATTGTTTCTCTACTACTTCAAGTGTTTGTGCTTTATTCAGTTTATATCTAACTAATGTAGGATCATAATCTCCGATGCTGATATTCCTATCAATAATATGCGCGGTCTTGATTGCCTCGCGCCAATTTTCTTCGTTAATAATACCTACGTAGAATGCGTTACGTTTCCCTTTGGGATAGGTATACTTAATTCTGATGACCTTATTATTAATAGTGTCAATTGATACGACACCTATCTTAGCTTTGTAGCTTGATTCATTAATACACATATTACTCTGAGTTACAAAAATGTTTTTAGTAACCCAAAGAGTAACCCAATTTTTTAGAAGCTATTTCTTTCTCAAACTATATTTCAGTACCTAAATACTAATTAAACCCATTGTTTATAAATTTCCAAACTCCCTACTTGCTTAAAACAACGGAAACCCCTATACTGAAGAGCTGAATAAAAAACGGGGCGTAGCGCAGCGCAGCGCAACTTAATAACA
>CAKZYI010000096.1 GCA_937884735.1 uncultured Pleurocapsa sp. | reverse complement strand
GCCAAAATCGCATTGGCTCCCAAATTTTTTTATTAAGGGAGCCATCGCGTTCGATCATGATCTGGTCTACTCTGGCTTGCTTTAGGGCATCCACGTTGAGTAAGGCAGGAGTAATTTTTTCCTTAACGTTACGCACTGCATTTAAAACTCCCTTTCCACCGTAGCGGCTTTTGTCATCATCTCTCAATTCGTGAGCTTCAAAGCTTCCTGTTGACGCACCACTAGGTACTTGAGCCAGTCCTACCGACCCCGTTTCTAAACGTACCTCTGCTTCAATTGTAGGACGACCGCGAGAATCTAAAATTTCTCTTGCTGCGATCGCTTCAATTACTGCTTCTGATTGGTTTAGCATCAATTCTCCTTTTTAACTATGTATATTTTTCTATTTTTCTCAAGATACAGGCGAAAATAAATATATCTTTTTTTGTGACAATAGGGTTAGTAATTCAATGTTTATTACTATTTTTAAGTTTTTAAATGGTGGGCAAAGAATACAATTTTTTATTTTATTGAGTAAAAATAAATAAAATTTTGCCCACCCTACATCGGTCAATGTTTAATGATAAATGCTCAATGATTAAGCTGTAACCAGCATTTCTGTTTCTTTCGCCGCCATAGCTAGGATTAGATCTATTGCACGATTGGAATAACCCCACTCGTTGTCATACCAGGCAACTACTTTAAAGAAGTTACTATTCAACTCCATACCAGCGCCAGCATCAAAGATACTGGAGTGAGAATCGCCAGTGAAGTCAGTCGATACAACAGGGTCGTTGGTGTAACCCAAAACTCCTTTCATCTCGCCCAAAGATGCTTCTGCCATAGCGTAGCAAATGTCTTCATAGGTAGTAGACTGTTCGGTGCGGAAGGTTAGATCTACTACTGATACATCAGGAGTAGGCACACGCATTGCCATTCCTGTGAGCTTCCCTGCTAATTCTGGCAATACTAGGGTTACTGCTTTAGCTGCCCCTGTAGAAGCAGGAATAATATTTTGGGCTGCACTGCGTCCAGATCGCAAATCCTTTTTACTAAATCCATCTACTGTAGGCTGAGTCGCAGTCATGGCGTGAATAGTAGTCATCAAGCCTTCTGCTAGACCAAAGTTATCGTTAATCACTTTGGCAATGGGTGCAAGACAATTAGTAGTACAGCTTGCATTAGAAACGATCGCATCTGTGGCAGGATCGAAACTGTTGTGATTTACGCCTACAAGCAAGGTTTTAACTCGGTCGGGATCTTTAGTAGGAGCAGAAATAACTACTCTGCGCGCTCCTGCGGCAAGGTGCTTGGATGCCCCTTCGTGGGTGGTAAACAAGCCCGTACATTCGACTACATAGTCTACTTTATATTCTTTCCAGGGTAACTCTTCAGGATTTCTAACTGAAACACAAGGAATGTGCTTGTCATTTACTACAATACCGTTATCCGCTGCTTCTACGCTGCCTTGAAAACGTCCATGGGTGGAATCATACTTAAGAAGATAGGCGATCGCTTCTGCGGGTACTAGGTCATTAATACATACAAATTCTATGTCGGGATTATTTAATCCAGCGCGAAATACTAATCTGCCAATACGCCCAAAACCATTAATCGCTACTCTGACGGTTGCCATTAAGATTACTCCTATGATAGTTGAGATGTGTTCAACGAAAATAAATTCTATTTAGACCCTGTTGCTATTGGGAAAAGTATTCTTGAGAAATGGGTCTATCTCTACTTTCATTAAATCTTTAAAATCATTTTTTTTTCAGGTTGAATAGTTAAAAAAAAATTAATTAATGGGGATCGTTTTTGGTTGATTGATGTTTGAGGAGGACAATTACTGTGTGTAAGTAATGAGTAACAAAGGCGATTCGGTTCGCCGCATGTAGTAATAAGTAAATTAATAAAAATAATCCCCCAAAATATAATCTTTTAAATAATTAGTAATTGGGAGATTAAAAAAATATGGTAAATAGACTTAATTAAGCAAGGGCATTTTTGAAAAAGCTTTCTTCAAAAATATACTTATTTTTAACCTTCTTTTGGTTCTTTATCTTTTGCTGGAGCTTCAGCTTTTTTAGCCGCAGGTGCTTTTTTAGCCGCAGGTGCTTTTTTAGCCGCTTTTTTAGGTGGAGGACTGACTTCCTTTACCTCGGCTTCAGCATAGTTATTTGTATTTACGCCAGCATAGTTAACTTTGTTGAAACGCACTACTACAGGGTAACGGATACCGCTTGTATCTACAGATGCGACTGAGCCAACTTCGTTATACCAATAGGATTCTGGACGAAGAATTCTGACTTTAGAACCTCGTTGAACCATAATTGATTAGTCTCCTGAAAATAAATTTTATTTTGAGTTAAGAAAAATACTTATAAGTATTTTTCTTGTGTTGTCGGTTTTTAGCTATAAAAACTACTAACCATTAAACTTCATTGTCAAGTTTATCAAACCTCCATAGGAATAAATTCTTACGAAACATAACAATTTTTGGCACTTGTGCAGTTATTTAGCACTCAAGACATATATTTTGCGTTTGATTAGAGAGTATGTTTAAGATGGTGGCAAGTTCAGTATATTAAGTAAGTATTTAAAAATATAATGTCAGGTTCGGCAAAAAAAACAATCTATGCAGCAATGGCTGCCAATTTTGCGATCGCAGTTACCAAATTTTTTGCAGCATCGGTAACGGGTAGCTCGGCAATGCTCTCTGAGGGCATTCATTCGGTGGTAGACACAGGTAATGAATTATTGCTTTTGCTAGGTATCAAACTGAGCAAAAGACCTGCTGATGATAGCCATCCCTTCGGCTATGGACAAGAGCTTTACTTTTGGACGCTGATAGTTTCGCTGTTTATCTTTGCCATTGGTGGAGGAATGTCGATATATGAAGGGATTAATCATGTTAGATACCCCGAACCTTTGAGCGATCCTTTCTGGAGTTATGCGGTGTTAGGATTAGCAGTAATTTTTGAAGGCTATTCATGGAATGTGGCTTTACAAGAATTTTTGGCTACCAAACAAGAAGATAGTTTTTGGGATGCGATCCGCGCCAGTAAAGACCCTACTATCTTTACTATTTTGTTTGAAGATACCGCAGCCTTAATTGGTCTATTTGTAGCGTTTATTGGCGTGTTTAGCGGACACCTGCTGGGTAATGTTTATTTGGATGGAGTGGCATCAATTATTATTGGTGTTATTTTGTGTGGCGTAGCGTTATTATTGGCAGCCGAAAGTAAAGGATTACTAATTGGGGAAGGTGCTAGTCCTGAAACCGTAGCTAACATTAGAAAAATCACTAATGACGATCCCGCCGTAGATGAAGTGCTAAAAGTCCTTACTCTTCATTTTGGTCCTCAAGAAATATTACTCAATCTAGAAATTAAATTTGTCAGAGATTTGGCAACAGAAGAGCTTGCAATAGCAGTTGAGCGTTTGGAGAATTCAATTAACACTCAACATTCAGAGGTTAAAAACATTTTTATTGAAGCTAAATCTATTTCTGCAAGTAGAAAAATAGTAGCTGATTGTTAATTTGTGATGTATCGTCATTTAAGCGATGTTTTATTACAATTGACTGTCGGTTTGTGTTTTAGTAATGAGATTAAAAGCTGCTTTTATTATATTTTTGCTGTTGCTCTCATTAGAATCTTGTGGTGTTAATAGAAACTTTAAAAGGAAGATAGTGACAGAGAATAATAATGGTCTTGATCTCGATCTCCTTTTGCAATTAGATGATGAGTCTTGGGAACAAACTTTTACTGATTGCCTTTTAATTAAAGCTTGGCAGCTAACTCAAAAATATAGCGAAAATATTTACGATCGCACTGACAGTAATCTGATAATTGCAGATTTATATAGAGAGACGAAAAGAGAAGAAATAGCCGATAAAATTGTCGAGCATACTCTTGAATTAAATCGTCAGAGCGATCGCAATCCTTTTGTGGCTCGTAATTATAATTTAGTCGCTAATTATTATTTAGAGAATAATAATAGAAAGCGAGCTATAAAGATTCTGGATTTGGCTTTTAATTTAGCTCAAAAAATAGAAGATGAAGATGTTGACGAAAGAGACTATGTTTTTATTGATATAGGCGAATCCTATGGCAATGCAAGAGCGCATAATAAAGCACTGGAATGTGGAGAATTAGTTGAAGACAGTGTTCGTCTAGCAGGTCATTTGTATGTACCTTTGATTTGGGAATATATCGATACTCAACAATATCAACAGACAGAAAATGTTATTGATCGCGCTATCGAGTCGGGATGGGGAGACTGGGTATTAGAAGAAGCAGTTAAAAGTTATCTGGCATTAAAAGATTTTAATCGAGCGGGTGGTGCCATAAAAAGAATTGAAGGAGAGCAAAGTAAGGTTAGTGCTTTAGCAGATATGGCTCAAAGATATTGGCAATTGGATAAGCAAGAAAAAGCCAGAGAAACCTTAGCAAATGCTAAAGCGATCGCGAATGATATTGAAGACAGCACGAGTAAATCTTGGAGTTTACAAGCAATCTCTAAAGCTTCTCGTCAAATGGATATAGAATCTAAATCTACTTTGCAAGAATCGGTTGAAGAAGCGCGAAATATAAACAATGATTTTCATTTATCTTTTGCCGTTAATAGTCTGGCATTTCAATTAGCTTCTGTCGGCAAATACGATGAAGCATTAGAGATTATGGACAGAGAGAATGTTTTGATGCCCGTAACAGAGAAGATTGGTTTATTGATTAATATAGCCAAGCAATATCGAACAAAGGGAGAGCTAGAAAAAGCAGAACAAATGATCGAAACAGGTATTAGCAATATAGATAAGATTACAGGTAAAAAATTATCTATCCCGCGAGCAGAAATACAAGCATTTGCCTGGGGAGATATAGCTGATTATGCTTTAGAATTTCAAGACTATAAATTGTTTAATCTGGTTTTAGACAGAATAAAGTCGCCATCTGCAAAAGCAAATCTTCTACTAAAAATAAGCGATATACGAATCAAAAATAACGAAACCGAAGCAGCGAGAAAAACATTAGCAAGAGCAACAAACATAATTTCTAATATACTTGTAGAAGCCAATAATGATAATTTACCAGGCTCTACATCTATTGCCTTGTCATATTTAACTACTGTTGTTTATTACTACACTCGCTTGGGAGATTACAATTTAGCATTAGAAACAGTAAAATCAATTCCTTCAAATATAGAAAGAGCTAACAGTTTAATTGCGATCGCTAGACAGTATAATAAAACTTCCAAGACTTTAGAAATAACTACATTTGATATTCTAAAAACTATTAATTAATTTTATGCTAGAGGTCTATTGCCCTTTTTTACCTCTTTAAATTTGATTTCAGGAGATTCAATATAGGCGATCGCTTCTTGGATAGCAAATAGTCTTTCATCAAAGCAATGGTCGGGTGCTAACAATCTAAGCAACTTCATATTTTGCAGTCTACGTTTAACTTTCCCTTTTGCACCGACCAGAAATACCTGATGATTATTGGCACAGGCATCTTTAATCATGTTTTCGATCGCCAAGGAAGCGGTTACGCCCAACAAAGGTACATCACTAAGATCTAAAATCAAAACTTCGTACTTTCGTACAATTCCCATTCTCTGAGAAATGGTTTTTGCTGCACCAAAGCTCATTGGGCCACTAAGATTAAACAATAAAATTTTTCCCCTAGCTTGTTTGAGTAAGTGCTTTTCTCCCATGCTCAATGCCGCATCATCATCATCATCATCGGGATTGACAATCGCTCTTACATGACCACTTTGAATGTCGCTTAAGCTTTTAATAGTTAATAAATTAGCGAAGAATACTCCTGCTGCTACTGCGGTAATTAAATCGACAAATACGGTCAAAAACAAGACCATATACATCAATCCTGTCGCTTTGATAGAAATTTTATGCGCCCGTCTAATAAAACTCCAGTCAATGATATCAATCCCGACTTTAATCAATATTCCTGCTAAAACCGTCTGAGGAATATTAGAAGTCAATTCTCCCGCCTTGAGGACAATAGTTAACAAAACTAAGGCGTGAATCATTCCAGAGATAGGAGTTTTACCACCGCTTTTGACATTAATCACCGTCCGCATGGTTGCACCAGCACCAGGTAAGCCACCACACAGACCTGCAAGCAAATTGCCAATGCCCTGACCAATTAATTCGCGATCGCTATCGTGTTGAGTTTGGGTAATGTTATCTGCCACTAATGATGTTAGTAAAGAGTCAATCGATCCCAATACAGCCAACATCAGACCATAGCCAAAAATATCTCTGACACGAGCAATATTGAATGAGGGTAGATGCAGACTTGGTAGTCCACTAGGAATGTCGCCAATTAATCGTAAACCTTGATCTGGTAAAAAATTAATCGCTACAAAAGTTCCCATAATTAGAGCCAATAAAGGAGAGGGGATGAGCCGAGTAATCTTTGCAGGAGTGAAAAAGACAATTACCAGAGTCAAAATTCCCAATTCTACCGATCCAAGATTGGCGTTGCTCAAGAAGTAAGGCAGCTTGCTCACCGACTCCACTACGTTAGCAGAAGCTGGATGCCCGAAAAAAGGGCCAAGCTGAAGCAAAATGATAATTGCTCCAATTCCAGACATAAACCCTGAAATTACCGTATAGGGCATGAGGGTAATATATTTACCCAGGCGCATGATGCCAAAGACAATCTGGAATATACCCGATACAATAATTACGGTAAAGGCAATCGCTGCACCATTTTCGGGATCTCTAGCAATTTCTGTAGAAAATACCGTTGCGATTACCACCGTCATCGGGCCTGTTGGCCCTGATATCTGCGAAGGTGTCCCCCCAAAAAGAGCTGCAAAAAAGCCGACTATAATTGCGCCATATAACCCTGCGATCGCTCCTGCACCAGAAGATACGCCAAAAGCTAAAGCTAAAGGGAGTGCAACCACGGCAGCGGTTATCCCCCCAAACAAATCGCCCCTTATGTTTTTGGAATGTAAACCGTTGACCAATTGCAATTGCATAGGAAAATTAGATAACTGTTTGAATGGTATTAGTTAACGAGAGTTCGGGATAAGGAAATTTATCGGTGGTGCTAGTAGCTATCAGCTTTTAGCTTTTGAAAGATTTTAGATCGAAATAAAATTCCGAAATTACCTTAGAAAATAATTTTTTAAATCCTCTATTCGTAAAGGGTGTAGCTTAAGCCGAACTCACACTAGTTAAATTAAATTGGTATTGCTAGGTTTAGCTAGAAAGATAAATAAATCTGCACTACTGCGAATTTAACACTGATAATTAAATACAAATCTAATATTATGTTTAATATTTGTTTTCTTCATAACAGGCTACCCAGAAATAGTTAAAAGAAAACATTTAAAAAGCTTTATTTAATACTTCTAGCTTGATAAATGTTATTTGATTTCACTTTTATATCTTTTAAATATTTTGAAAAAATCTCTTACAAAAATATTTAATACAGTTCAAATGTTCTGTTGACCAATATACAAAATATATAGAAATTCTTAGATTTGTGAGGTTATATTTTAATTAGCCATTAGCCAAAACTAAAGCATCAGACCATACCTCGTTTATGTGAGAATCGCTATAAAACTTTTATTATTGCTTGAATATCTTGTTTAAGCAGTTTAGTTGGAACAGTATCATCAATTTCTTTAATCAAGCACTGGTTATTATTAGTCAAGATAATATCCCAGTATTTACTATACTGCTGAACTTCAGGTTTTCCTTACAATACATAGCTTTTTTTGAAATGGTAAAGCTTTGTATTTCTGTATTTACTTTAACTCTAATATATATTCTCTTCAGAGTTAAAACCAGCGATCGCTATAGCAACTATTTTGGGATCGTAAAAAACACTTGTTGGATTGTAAATAATTTTTTTAACAAAGTTTTGCTAATATTTTTTACATCTTACAAATGCAAGAAAATAAGAATTAGTATTTGCCAGACTTTAGTTGTTCGATAAGTATTTTTTGATTAATTAAATAATGCAATAATTAAAAGTATTCAACGATACAATTTTCATCGACTTATAAAAGTAACTTTAAATAAATAATGGATAAGAACACTGAGACGTAAAAACATCATCAATTATCTTATCCATTTTAGTAACAATTTAATTCAACTGTTTTCTATCTCAACCCAATCGTTTAATCGATTAATTTAACCATCCTTTTAGACGACGAGCGACTTGGGGGCGACGCAATTTACGCATTGCTTTACTTTGAATTTGGCGCACTCTTTCGCGGGAAAGACTAAACATACCGCCAACTTCTTCTAAGGTATAAGGCTGACTGGTAGACAAACCATAGCGCAAACAAATTACGTCTTTCTCTCTTTGAGTTAGCACATCATCTAGCACATCAGTAATTTCTTGACGCATCATCGTTTCATTCATCCGATCTTCGGGTAGCTGAAGATCGCTATCTTCAAGCAAATCGACTAACTCAGTGTCTTCGGCTTTACCAACACGATGATTGAGGGATAAAGACTGACGGCGTAATTCTAATAACTGGCGCAGTTGAGAATTAGAAATTTTCAATTCTTTAGCCAATTCCGATTCACTGGGATTGCGCTGTAGCTTCTGCTTAAGGTTACGTTGCGCCTTTTTAAGCTTGTTTAGCTTCTCGACAATATGAATCGGTAATCTAATGGTGCGAGCGTCATTAGCAATTGTACGGGTAATGGCTTGGCGAATCCACCAGTAAGCGTAGGTAGAGAATTTATAACCTTTGTTGGGATCGAATTTTTCCGTAGCTCTATTTAAACCAATTGCACCTTCTTGAATCAAATCTAAAAATGGTACTCCACGATTGAGATATCGTTTGGCAATAGATACTACCAAACGCAGGTTAGAGCGAATCATTTTACGTTTAGCTACTTTTCCTCGGTACAGTATCAACTCTAGTTGACGCTCCGATTCTAAGCCCATCGCCACTAGCAAATCTGCTTTACCAGGCTTTTGTCCGTTTTCTTCGGTTAATCTTTGCCTATTTCTCTCTACTTCCAGCATTATTTTGACATCGTTAGCCAGAGTTATTTCTTCTTCTGCTGTAAGGAGAGGATAACGAGCCATTTCTTTGAAAAATGCACCAATATTGTCTTCTAAAGGAATTTTGCGACGACTACCCGCTTTTGGATCGTTCATACCTCCTGTAGAAAACTCCGCTTCAACGAGTTTTAAATCCTCTTCTATTTCTGCGGAATTTTCATCAAGGGAAAGATCTATATCGTAAGCATTTTTTGCTGTCATTTCTGCTGCACTCATTGGCTTAATTCCTAAGTTTTGCTAAAGAAGTATCTGAATATTGATCAAAAAATTCACTCTCAACTATCGTTGATAAAATAAATTTATATTTGCTTTGCTTATGTTTATTTGGGTAACTTAAAGGTTTTCTTAAAGCTTTAGGAAAACGGATTTAGTAACTACAATTTTTTCTCTAAATGATATTTATATTCTTGTTTTACTAAATCATTTGATATTAAAATCTCATATTTCTGATTTATGATAACAAAATTACATTGTTTCTTAATTTTTTTTTACCAATGATTAAGTTAAATAAATCAATCTAGCACTAGTTGAGTCCCTTAATCGATGAACCTGAGCCTGTATTGCCCATTCAAAATCTATATTATTTAACTGTGCTAGAAGCTAATTTTTACTACTTTATAGTGAATGTACTTAATATCTTATGTATATTTTCATTAAACGTAGATTCAAACTGTATTCCTTTTTACTTGCAATAAAGATTTGTAATGAATTGATAACTTGAGAATTGATCAATCAAACATACTTTAAAGCAGCTAGGTTAAAAACTGAAATTATAAGAAAACCATATTGATATTATTAGTTAAACTCAATTATTATCTGCTGTAGAATAACGATTATTTTTAATAATTTCTTAGTTATTCAGAAAGAACCACAAATTGCTACACATACAGGGTAAGATAGTGTTCCTGTACGAATAGTTGTTAAAAATGTCAACTGGTACTTCGGAAAACTTATCTCAACTTAACTACAATAATTCATCCCAATCTTTGGTAAAGCAGAATTTTATTGCAGCCGAACCTCAAGGTAACTATGATATCCAGCCTCAACAGTGGGTCGAGGTTTTAGTAGATTTTCCTGGGATACAGGGTTTGTATACCTATAGTCTTCCAGGTGATTTGTCAGTTTGTTCGGGAGATATTGTAAGCGTACCTTTTGGAATGCAAATAACAGGTGGAATTGCCATTCGCATATTAACAAAACCACCTGCTGATATCGATCTAAAAAAAATTCGTCCTATTGAAGACGTAATTACTTCAGGATTTTTTCCTGAAAGATACTGGCAATTATTAAGCAAGATTGCCGAATACTATTGTACAGACTTGATGAGTGCTATCTGGGTTGCTCTGCCTCCAGGGTTATTAGGACGATCGCAACGTAGAATTAGATTGAACCAACAATCTATTCCTCCTGGTGCAGAAAACTTTTGTAGCATCACCGCTAAGAAAGTTTTGATATTGCTACAAAATCAAAAAGATGGCGACTACATCATTAACTATCTTAGAAATCAAGTTAAAGGTGCAAGTAGGGGCATTAGGGAATTAAGTAAGCGGGGCTGGATCGAGAATTATCTAGAAGCACCAAAGCGAGCAAAACCAAAGCTTAAAATAGCTGTTACTTTAGTTTCCACTAGTTTTTTAAGGGATTTGACAGCAAGACAAAGAGAGATTTTGCAGGTGCTTAAAAACGAAGGTGGAGAAGCTTGGTTGACCGAATTTCTACAGTTGTGCAAGACTACTTCTGCTACAGTCAAAAAACTAGCGGCAAAAGGCTATGTAATTCTAGATGACAGAGAGATTCTGCGTAAAGAACAAGGGATAGCTCAAAATGCCGATTTTCCCAAGCACTTAAGCCAGGATCAAGCTAATGCTTTAAAAATAATTAATGCTCAAACTGATTATGCCAAAATACTTTTACATGGTGTAACAGGTTCGGGCAAAACTGAAGTATACTTACAAGCGATCGCACCAATCCTC
>CAKZYI010000095.1 GCA_937884735.1 uncultured Pleurocapsa sp. | reverse complement strand
TACATTTATTAATTTATATAAAATCTCGATGATACCTTTGCAGAGTTTTTCTTTATCATCAATAAAATGTATATTACCCAATAGCTTTGGGATCTGTTTTTAAATCAGGATAGTAATTCTTATACCAAGCGTTAAAAGGAATCCAAGCTTTAACAAAATGAATAAAGTAATCAATCGAAGCAAGAGCTTTCCATTTCTCAGAATTTTCCGTATATAAACTTGCCATTTACTGTTTTCTCAGTAGACTGCTAAAAATTGCTGACATACTCCAAAAGAAGCCAGTCTACCTAGAAAAAATAATAATGTCACCTCTGTAATATGGCGATCGCAATTACAAGAAAACTCAGACAAGGTTAAACTAAGAGCAAAGAGCAATACCCCAAGAAAATGGCAACAGATAAAGCCTCTCAACAACAATCTAAAACCAAACAATTAAGCAGTAATCCTCTGGCTGACATTGCTGGCAAGTTTGGAGGCGAATTATGGTTAGAAACTCAATCTGAAATTAAAAATGCTCGCAACAGAGATAAAAAAGAAATCAGCAAAAATTCAGATACTGAGTAAAACGAGTCAAATTAATGTATCTATTGGATACCAGCGTGGTTAGTAATTTTTTAGATGAAAGACGTTATTATCCTCAACTGACAGCTAAGATATTAAATCAACCGCCAGAGCAAATATTTATTAGTATTATCACAGTTGAAGAGATATTGCAGGGTGCTTTAGCTTCCGTACAAAAATCAAAACGAAAACCATCTGTCACTAGAGCATATCAGTATTTCGAGGACTTGTTTTCTGCTTTACATCGCTTTCAGATTGTCTCTTACACCCCAGAAGCAGAAGCAATTTATCAGTCCCTACCTGCCAAAACCAAAAGAATAGGCACGCAAGATTGCCGTATAGCTGCAATTGCTAAGGCAAATGATTTTACGGTGATTACAGTTAATGTTAATGATTTTGTGAGTATCGATCTTGCTGATGTAGAAGATTGGGCGAGATAGAGATCGCACTATTTCTCAACTATCAAAGGACTATAATCTGAGTAATTCCAAACAAGATCGATACTTAAAATGGCTTCTGCAATACTAAGTGATAATTTTCCCTTACAAATTGATTCATGCGATCGCACTTCCCTCAGCTTAAAAGATCGTGAGGAGAAATACATAACTTCTGGCGTAACTTGGCAAGCCTATGAATCTCTGCTGTCTGCTTTAGGCAATAGTTCTGGTTATCGCGTGGCTTATTTGTTAGAAACTTTAGAAATTATGTCCCCCAGTCGCAGTCATGAATTAGACAAAAAAGCGATCGCCAGATTGTTAGAGGCTTATTTAGAAGCAAAGCGCATTCGTTTTTGGGGTTTGGGTTCGACTACTTTAAAAAGCAAAGGTAAGCAGGTTGGAAAAGAACCTGATGAATGTTATTGCATTGGTACGGATAAAGAGATTCCCGATTTGGCAGTTGAAGTTATTTATACCAGCGGTGGCGTAGATAGTTTAGAGATTTACAAACGTTTGGGAGTCGGAGAAGTATGGTTCTGGCAGAATAGCCAACTAAAGGTTTATTGTTTGCAGGATGATAGTTATCAACAGCAACAGCAGAGTGAATTACTGCCAGATTTGGATATAACTTTATTTACTCAACATATAGTTATTCAAGATCCGTTAGAGGCGGTTATAGAATGGCGCAAGGCGATCGCATCCAATAACTAGTTTTGGGTATGTGTTTTGATGAGATTAAGAGACTAGGGAACTGCGGAGATTTAATCTAGTATCTATATTGGCTATAAAATTTCTTGAAATTGTTCTACTGTAAGTTCGGCATCCCTAAGTATTTTACGTAACAAACCTTTTCCTAAATTTTTATTACCGTGAACGGGAATTGTTACTACTCGACCATCCGCGTGTTTCATCCTGACGTGGCTTCCTTTCTGTCTGACTATTTCAAATCCAATTTGAGATAAAGCCCTAATTGTTTCTTTGCCTGTTACGGTAGGAAGTTTTGGCATCAGACAATAATTTTATGAACGCCAACAAATTCGTTATTTGAAAATTCGTTTTGTTCTTCCAAACATAGTTCGATGACCTCTTTAATATTGTTCATAAGTTCGTCAATTGTCTCACCCTCACTGTAACAAGCTTTCAATTGAGGAACTTCGCCGACAAAGA
>CAKZYI010000094.1 GCA_937884735.1 uncultured Pleurocapsa sp. | reverse complement strand
GGGTTGGCTTAGATTACGGTTTACCCATGCTGGGAAAAGACGCGCTTTTGCTCTTGGTCTACCAGATACAATCATCAATCGTAAGTTTGCCGAACAAAAAGCCAGACAGATAGAGTTAGATATCCTTTCAAGTAATTTTGATTCCACTCTACAAAAATACAAACCTCAAAAAACCAAGGAAGAGATTGAAGCAGATTTAGTAACTGCCGAAGAGTTGATAATGAGATTTATCGAGTACAAATCTAAGTTTGTATCCTCATCTCGTTCCCTTGAAAAATATCAAACTATCTTAACTCATTTAAAATCTTTCAATTTAAATAGTAAAAGTATTGCCTGCTCTTTAGCTAGCGAATCTGCTACTAATTTCAAGCCAGATTATTCCGATCGGTTTTACCAATATCTATCAAAAAAATTAGCACCAGTCACTCTCAAACAATCTATTGTTTGGCTGTCTGCTTGTTGGCAATGGGGAATAGAGCAAGAAATAGTTGAATCAGATCCCTGGAAATCTCTCATCAAAAGAGTCAAAATTCCGCCCAAACAAATGCCCAAACCCTTTACTTCAGAAGAGATAAAGACGATTATTCAAGGATTTGGACAAGACAAATATTACTCACACTATGTTGTGTTTGTTGAGTTTTTATTTGGCACGGGTTGTAGAACTGGAGAAGCCATCGGCTTGTGCTGGAAACATCTAAATGAAGATTGTTCCACCGTTTGGATTGGCGAAAGTTTGAGTAGGGGTGTTAGAAAAGCTACCAAGACTAATCGAGCTAGAACAATTACCCTGACACCTCGATTGCGATCGCTTTTACTTTCCATTAAGTCTGAAAATCAAGAGCCAGAAAAACCTGTCTTTACATCTCCCAAAGGTAATCCCATTGATGACCACAACTTTAGGAATAGAGCTTGGAAATCTGTTTTATCTAAAGTTGGGGTAGAGTACAGAAAGCCCTATAATACTCGTCACACACTTATTAGTCATGCCCTCGATCGAGGAATGAATCCAGTCGAAGTAGCGCAACTAACTGGTCACGATGTTCAAACACTGTATGAGAATTACGCAGGAAACGTGAATAGTCGTCCAATGCTTCCAGAGATTATTTTGTAATGTCCTTTCGTTTTTTATACCCTAATTATCTAAAGCAGTCATCATTTCTTGATAAAAAGGTTTTCCTTTACCACGATTTTCAGCAGCAGTGACCACTAATCTTAGTGTTTCAATTAAAGAGCTTTTGGCTGCATCAGCAACCAAATCTATAAGTTTAATGACATCATCACTATTACTTTGTCCGTAAGCTATGGCGTTTATATAATCATTCCGCTGCTGATTGGAAATAATTACAATCGGATATCCCCCACGTAATAACAGCAAGTTCATTAATAATCTTCCCGTTCTTTCATTACCATCACGGAAAGGATGAATAGAAACAAAACGGTAATGAGCAACAGTAGCATATTCCACAGGATGTAGATTCTTCACTGTATCTGAGTTGAGCCAGTCAATAAAATCTTGCATCAATTGAGATACAAGGTAATGAGCTGGATATAAATAATTTGTTCCTGCTGCTTTGACATCTAGCTGTCAATACCTTCCTGCTTCTTCAGGAGCGATTTTTCGCAAAATTAAATTATGAATTTGCTTAATTTCCCATTCTCCTAAAGCTTGTTTTTGCTGAGATAAAGATTCTACATAGTCAATCGCGTCCTTATGTCCAATTACTTCTAGGTGTTCGATTAAAGTTTTTCCACCGACAGTAATACCTTTGGATAAAACTAATTCAGTTTCACTTTGAGTTAAAGTATTGCCTTCAATGGCATTGGAATTATAGGTAAATTGAACGTCATAAAGTTTTTTCAGTTCCTCTACAATAACGGGCGAAAGAGGTCGAAAGCTATCTAACCATCCTTTAAGTCGATCTAGTTGTTCAAATTTAGACAAGCTGCTCATAGAAAAATAACGCTCAATTAGACAATCTATATTAAATTCTCTTTGATGTATATGTAAGCTAATTAGTCTTGCCAAAAATTCATCGTATAGTTGCTCCTCACTATAGCTACTGGAACTTTTATAAAACTCATTTTGAAAATTTTTCAATGTCATGGATTTGACTTAAGCAGCTTCTTTTCTCGATTGTATTTCAATTTTTATGGTAAAAAACCGTGATGATAGAATAGAAATCTAAATATATGAAGTACTTGAGCTGTGGATATTCGAGAACTCACTAAAAAAGTTAAAGAGTCAACATCTCAAATGACTCGCAAGGAAAAAATACAACTGCTCAAAGATGCCAAAATTATTGATGAGTCTGGTTATTACTGTGAAGAATTCTTTTCCAAGGAAACAGTGGCTAAAGACAGAGCTAATGGCAAACCACTAGTTATTTAATCGATTAATATATTTAAACTTAAAACAAGGAGAGCTTGATTATGAATAAGACTATAGAATTATCAGGTGGTAAAATTATCGATCTAAATCGATTTGTTGCTTTAGTACCCAACGAAAAGGCAGCAGATCGCCAATATCATTTGATTTTAGAAGGCTGCGATAAAGCGATCGCTCTAGATTCTCAAGAAGCAATATCGATCAAAAAACATTTAAAAGTAAAGTCACAGCAAAACGGCAATGATACATGGGATAGAGAAGAACAACTACGTAAAAACCAACCAGCAATCGAGTTACTCAAACAAAGAATCGCCAGAAATAAACTCATGAGTGAGGAGGAATCTAGCGAAAGAGCGAAATTTTTAACTAATTTTCAAAAGACGGTTAACGAGCAAAGAATTTCCGAACGAAAATTATATTTTCCACAATGATTGTTTTTATTGATACTGGCATTTTAGGATTGCTTGCTAATCCCAACAAAAAAGGTGACGCTGCCGATTGCGAACAATGGCTTTTAGGTTTGTTATCCAGAGGCGTATCAGTACTAACTTCAGATATTTGTGATTATGAAGTCAGAAGAAGCCTGATTTTAGAATCCTTGAGAAAGCCTAATATAAATAGCGTCAATAGTTTAGACGAACTTCAAGAGTTAATAACTTTTTTGCCTATAGATAACGAAGTAATGAGAAATGCTGCTAGCCTGTGGGCGGAAGCGCGCATAAAAGGAGTACCTACCGCAGATAATAAGAGCCTTGATGCTGACATAATCATCTGCGCCCAATATAAACTGCTAGAGCAAGAATATCCAGGCAGATATATCGTTATTGCCACCACTAATGTTAAGCATTTAAGTCGCTTTGGTGAAGCGAAAGAGTGGCAGGAAATCGAATTTTGAGGGAAAAAATATTCCCCTCAAATGATTTCGCTAATTAGAAATGCTTTATGGAAGATTCTAAGCAAACTCTTTAAGAGAACGAATCATACCAGAAGACTTATCAAACAAAACCTCTCCCGTTCCTGTATCTCCATGCCTTGCTTTTGCCAAAATCAACTTTAAAATTCCAGGTTGAGAAGTAGCAGGATCGTAATATTCATCTCGATAAGCAAAGATAATATTATCTGCCACCATCTCTAAAATCCCCGACTGAGAAAGATCCGACATCATTGGGCGTTTATTTTGTCGCCCCTCCACTCCTCTGCTAACTTGAGATAGAGCTAAAACTGGTACTTCCAATTCTCCTGCTAGTTGATATAAACCTCTCCCAACATCACCCAATTCATAACTGCGATTGCCACCATTATCTGATGCCATCATTTGTAGATAATCGACGATTACCAAGCCTAGTTTGCCCTCTCTCGCTTTGACCTGACGAGCCTCAGAAGCAATACCTGCTACATTAATTCCCCGATTATCATTCATGTAAAGAGGCAAATTTACAGCAACCTCTACAATCTTTGCGATGCTTTCCATTTCTTGCTCGTTTAGAGAAGATAATCCCGCTCGATGTTGACGAATGCGATCGCCATTAATGGTCGTCAAACCCAAATGCTGATAGCAATCCATACGACTCATCAAACTCCAAAGCCTATACTCCATCTTATGCTTAGTCTTCTCCAAAGAAAAGATTACTACAGGCAACTTGTGTTGAATCATCTGTTGCAAGCCGAGATAAAGGGAAATCGCACTCTTGCCCATCGATGGTCTAGCAGCCAAAAGAGTCAGAGTTCCTGGCTCAAATCCCATCATTAATTTATCGAGTTCTTCAATTCCAGTAGGATAAATTGGATTATTTTCGTCAAGCTGATTAAAAGCAGACATGGCAATCTCGCTATTTTGGTCTGTATCAGATCTTATCCTCTGCTGGGTGACGCTGAATATTTCTTGCTCAGAATCATTTAAAAGTTTCTCTAGTTCGAGAGTAGAATCATAGCCAAGATCGACTATTTTATGACCGACTTCAATTATTCTGCGACGATGAAATTTATCCATCACCTAGTCAACATAGCGATCAATGTTTACTGCTGAATTAGTACGGTTTAGAAGTTGAGCTAATTTAGCTGTTCCGCCTACGTTGTCTAATCTGTCTCTATCTGCCAGATAGGTACTAACAGCCATAAAATCGGTTGGATTGCTCTGATGATAAAGCTTTAAAGCAGTCTGATATATTTCTTGATGAGCCGAAACATAAAAGGCAGAAGGAATTAGAGAGGCTTCAACCTGAGAAATTGCTTTGGGATCGAACAAGATTCCGCCTAAAATAGCTTCTTCGGCTTCGATATTAGCTGGAGGTAAATTTGCTTCTTTCACGCTATACCCCTTGAATTGATTCGTTAGAAAAGAGGCTAGTCGTTCTTAAGTTCCGTAAATTCTCGCAGCTTTCAGAAACATATTTGCCTAACGGTTTAGCTATGGGTTTTGATTGACTTTCTAGTTTATCGATTCTTTTTATTAGGTTGTCAGAATTATTTAGTAGTCGATTGAATTCTGATGTAGATATTCTATTCTCAGTTCTTCTATGAACCGTTTTTTCTTTGTTTAACTGTTTCTGATAGTTGGCGATCGCCTTTCTTCTTGCATTACTTTTAACTGAACTTGAATCAGAGTCGGGTTTGGAAACTTTATTTTCTTCTTGGTACTTCTGATAATAAACTGACCAGCGATTTTGACCAGCTTTGGTTTTACTGGCTATCCAAGCTTCTAAATCATGTATCGGCTCTCTAAAATTTTTGATCGCTTCTTTCACAAACCTCAAAAAATTCTCGCTCTCATCTTCTGAGAGAGTCTTTTTAAAGTCTATAGAACCCATTTGGTATCTTCACAAAAGAGTATAACGGTTAGAAAATGCCATA
>CAKZYI010000093.1 GCA_937884735.1 uncultured Pleurocapsa sp. | reverse complement strand
GTTTTAACCAAGCCATTTAAACGATATGCCAGCGGCTTACCTTCGGTGAGAGGTGCAGAAAAATCCAGCGCGCCGCTATAAAGATTAAAATTACCAGCCGAAAATTCTAGCTGATAAAAAGGCTCATCCAATGGTTGCTTGGTTACATAGTTAACCGTACCGCCCACCGTACCTTGACCGAATAAAACCGATGCAGGACCTTTGAGAATTTCGATTCGCTCGATATTGTTGGTGACAATCGCCCTACCATTAGTCGGATCTTGCAAACCATTGGTTAATGTGTTTTCTGAAGCATCAAACCCTCGTATATCAAAGTTCTCAAACGGATCGCGAGGAGAATCAGCACCCGATACTACACCAGAGGAATTGCGTATCGTCTCAATAACGCTAGTTGCACCCTGGTCTTTAATTACTTCTAGGGGTACGACTTGAATAGACTGGGGTATATCTTTTACGGGGGTATCAGCTCTCGTTCCCACATAGGCATCTTCAACTATATAACTATCTTCTTCTTCTGCTTCCCCTGTAGCGATAACTTCAATCTCTTCATTTGCCTCTTCTTCGGCAATTGTTCCTTCAGCAGCAATATTCAATACTAGATCGTCTCTACCAGTTACTATCTCTGCATCTGGGGTGCGATCTTCTCCCGAAATTCTGACTCGAATGCTGTTCGCGTCACCTTTATTGACCGCAATCCTCCTAATTCCTGGTGCGGGATTAGTTTCGATTACACCATTGCGTATCGAGAATCCTAAAGTTGCATCCAAAATATCGATTACTAAATCATTTCCTTGAGGAATAATTAAAGGTACTAAGCGATCGCTTCCCCTTACAGTTTTCAAAATCAACTCTAATCCGTCATCAGTTTGAATTACCTCAACTCCAGTAACTCTTGTCACTCCCTGGGCAAGCAGATCCTTAGCTGTAAATCTCCTTGTCTTATGGGTCGCGGTATCCTTTAGGACCCTTTCCCCCAGTCTCCCCTTCTCCCCATTCTGCGCGATTCGTAGCGAGTCCTTTAGGGATGCGTTATCCTCTAGGACTCCCTGTCTCCCCGTCTTATGGGTCGCGGTATCCTTTAGGGCCCCCAAAACGGGACTAACCCAAGCCAAACCCGAAACACCTGCAACGGATAACAATGCCAATAATAATTTCATTCTTGCTCCTTAGTACAGACAAGGCATGCCTGTCTTGGCGGACTAACCGCCTTATTTAGAAATATTCTTAATAAGTAGATGGTGAGTAGTGTATAAAAGTAGAAAAGAGCTTGTCTACTCAAAATCCGCCACGGGTTTACTCAAAATCTGCCTTGTTACCTGCTAAACACTGACTAGGAGTGATGCCAAATCTGCGTTTAAATGCTACTGAGAAATGACCGATGTTGCCATAACCCACTAGTATTGCTACCTCTGCTACCGAATGCTGACCTTCCCGCAGGAGTATTTCGGCTCGATCTAATCGTTGTTGGGCAATGTAGCCTACTACAGTTGTCTTGAATAGTGTGGGAAAACCCCGTTGAAGTGTACGCTGACTGACTCCTACCTGTTGCGATAGTTGGATTAAGGATGGTGGATGCTCGAATTGTTTGGTCAGAATTTCCTTAGCCTGATGTAAAGAAGCGATCGACTTTGGTTTTAATCTTGAAGGCGATTTTGCTGGTTTGGTATCTGCTGAAATTAAGTCTAAGTGCAAAGCTAGCAGTTCAAACACCTTTCCTTGTAAATACATTTTTTTGGCTGCACCGCGATAGGGAGCGTTCCATAATTGGCGTGCCAGCGATCGCATTTTTGAACTTACCCCAGGATAAACTGCAACTTTCCAGTCCTCACCCCTATAGAGTTGTTTTTCTATAGCGGTATCAGATGATTCATGTTCGGGAAAATAAGACCTTAGTACTTCTGGTTCGATCTCGACATTGACACAAATCAAGTGTTGTCCTGCTTTATGCTCCTCTTCAAAAGCATGAGAAATACCACTCCCCGAAAAATAGCTACGTGTTGCACTAAAAGTGGGATAGATATCGCTACGAAAAAATCCCGATAAAACAACTAAAATTTGAATTTGATGCTCGTGAATGGGTGTTTTGAGTACAAAGTCTTGCTGATATTCACAATCAAAGAAGTTTAAACAAACTCCAGGGGATAGCTTTACTTCGCGACTAAAACCCTTTCCCAAAAGATCTGGTACGTTCCAAAACTGCTCGAAGTCATCCAGTCTTAAATTATTTGGTTGGATGTGAGGAGTTTGCTGGAAAAGTTCTTGCCAGTCTTCTAGATCGAGTATCAGACTCATGACAGCATTAATATTGTTTTTATTGCTAATCTTTTGCAGCAATTTTAACACGATTGTTTTTACTGGCTGTTGCAGCACAATCTATTCATCTATCTCAGTACCTTCATGCTTTTCAAGTCAATGACTCAATCTTAGTTTCCAAAATCAAGGAAGCATTACGAATTGGCGGGAATCTACTTACCCAAGGTATCCAGCTATAAATACCGATGCGATCTGGGTATTGACAAGTTTCTCTAACCAAAGAATGTACTTCAACCAGAGTCAATCCCATTTCAACTACATCTGATTCGTTGGTGACAAACCATTGCAAAGGTGCACCAATACTAGCTAAAAACTTGGCTGTTTTGCCTTTACTAATCCCGCCTACCACATCAAAAACAAAAGTAGCATCAGGAAATTTGAGATTAAATCGTTCGATTAACCGTTGCACTTCTTCTCGCTGAAAATACATTAATAAACCTTCAGCAATAAAGATTATCTTTTCTGAAGCAACATCTGGCAATTCATCCATCCAACTAAAATCCAAAGCAGATTGAGAAATAAAGCTGTGGTTACTACTTTCTAAATCGGCGTTGGTGGGTGCGTAATGCTAGAGAATTTAAAATGAAAGATGTAAAACAACG
>CAKZYI010000092.1 GCA_937884735.1 uncultured Pleurocapsa sp. | reverse complement strand
CAGCTTTCTAATTGGGTATTAGATACTTCAATAGGAGGTAAATCAGGTTCGGGGGAAATAGCGATAGTCGCTGCTTCCTTCTTTCATTCGCATGCTTTTAGTACGCCCAGTACCTTCTTCCCAAAGACGAGTTTCTTGATAAATTGGTTCGCCTTTTTCAATTGCTTCGATTTGTCTTTCGATTTCGTAATCGATCGCTTTTTGAATCGCACTAAAGGAATTCATGTTCTTGATTTCTACTTTAGTACCAAATTCTTTTTGTCCTACAGGGCGCACAGAAATATTGACATCGCAACGTAACGAACCCTCGTTCATTTTGCCGTCGCTAATGCCAAGATAAAGCATGATCCGACGGATTTCTTGAGCATATTCCGCTGCTTCTTTACCGCTACGCAAATCGGGTTCGGAAACAATTTCCACCAGAGGTATACCTGCACGATTGAAGTCTACTAAGGAATAAGTAGAACCATCAATGCGATCGCTTCCACCATGAGTCAATTTACCTGCATCTTCTTCCATATGCAAGCGAGTAACGCCGATTTTTTTGCGAATTGGCTCGGTATTAGGCTTTTCTACGATTTCAATTTCAACCCAACCATGTTCGGCGATGGGAAGATCGAATTGAGAAATTTGATAATTTTTTGGTAAGTCAGGATAAAAATACTGTTTGCGATCAAATTTACTATATGGTGCAATTTTGCAGTTGAGGGCTAATCCTGCTTTAACCGCATACTCCAGTACTTTTTCATTTAAGACGGGAAGCACTCCAGGATATCCCAAACAAATAGGAGAGATGTTTGTATTGGGATTATCCCCATCAAACTTAGTAGACTCGCGACTAAATATCTTGGTTTCGGTACTTAATTGACAATGAGTTTCTAATCCAATTATTGCTTCGTACTCTGTCTTGGCTGGTGCAGCACTAGTCATAAATCTTGAACTTGATAGAAAATGATTTTCCTATTTTATCGGTTTTATAGGCATCACTGTTATATAGATACAATTCCCAAATTAGATATTTGAGACTGCTTGAAAAAAGTAGCACCGTTTTTCTCAAAAAGATCTTTATAGATGCTATTTACAATTATGATTTATTTAATACCTATTTCAAGAAGAATAAAGACTGAAATAAAAAATATCTAAGAATTATTTCTGATAAGTATCAAAGTTAATAGACTAGTATAAATTCAGTAAAATAGGCATTTTACAAAGTTTACAATTTTCCAATCTAATATAAAGCTAAATTTACCAAAATTATTATTCTTTTTCAAAAGTTACAGAGTGTAAGATAATAAGTTAGTTCAAGAGTCCCCAAAATCATTTAATGTAATTACTAATGGTTCGTGTTCTTATAGTTGACGATCAAAGAATAGTTCGTGAAGGTATCAAGATACTCCTACATGAGAGTAAAGAAATAGAAATCATAGGAGATGCTTCTAATGGCAAAGAAGGACTAAAAAAAATCGAGTTTCTTAAGCCTGATGTTGTACTTTTGGATATAGAAATGCCTGAAGTCAGTGGTTTAACTGTTGCCGAAAATATTTGTCGTCATTTTCCCAACGTAAAAACTATTATGCTTAGTAGTCACCAAGATGAAAAGTATGTCAAGAAAGCAACTGAATCTGGCGCAAAAGGTTATTTATTAAAGAATGCTTCTTCTGAAGAACTTGAATGGTCAATTAAATTAGTCAATCAGGGTTATTCTGCTATAAAATCCGATTTATTAGAGCAACAGTTTTCTCATCAGACAATATCTGAACCTGATTTAAAACTAGATAAAGATTTGAAAACTGCCAGAAAATATCCCAATGGTTCAACAACAGTTTTATCCAAGCGAGATCAAGAAAATTTAAATAAGCTAGAGTTCTTGTTAGCTGATAAAAAGGATGCCGCCAAACAAACTCATTTTTCTCAAAAATCAAACAATTTTAAGAGAAATAAACAGCGTAAATCTTTCTTTCATAGGTTATTTCACACAGTCAAGGTGTCTCAAGCTAAAAGAACAATTTTGAGTTTTGAATTCAGACTCTTAGTATTCATAATCTTGTTCTGTTTGGGGCTTTTGGTGTTTATTGCTTTATCGTAAACACAATTCAGCTATGAATTAACTAGTCGATGCACAAAATACGCTTAATGTGAATTAACTTCGTGAAAGGTTATTAGCTCGTAGCTCTTAGCCATTAGCTTTTAAGTCATTTATAGGTAGCTAGATAAGCTTACCCGATCACCTAATTCCTTAGTTTATAGGCGTTCTATTTAATCGTTTTAATTCACATCAGACGTAAAATAGTAAAATAACGCTAAAAATAATACTAGTTTTGATTATTATTTTGTTCTCTACGCCACCAGCCTCGTACCAGCTTGATCTCATCGTAGCTGTAGTCTTTATTCAAAGCATCCTTAATTTTAGTTAGAGTATTATCTCCTACGCGCTCAATAACCTGAATGATAGCCTGTTGTTTGTCTGCTTTAACTAATTTATTTATGGCAATTGGCTGATTCATTTCAATTAATTCACTCAAATGAGTGTTGACAGTCGATATAGCCAAACTTCTTTCTCGCGCAATTTCTTCTACATTTAACCCCTGCTGATGTAGCTGTAGAGTAGCCATTTGACTTTTTGAAGGAAGGCTAACTGGTAATTTGTGTAGTGCATTAAACTCCAAAATTGCTGAAATAAAACTATCACCATATTGTTGTGCTTTGTATTCATTAACCCCTGACAAATTGCCGAAGTCAGCTATGGTTGTAGGGCGTACTTGCGCCATCAACTTTAAACTCGAATCAGCAAAAATCATATAAGGAGGAAGAGAATTGCGATCGCCAATTTGTTTGCGGAGTTTTCTCAATTTCTCAAACAGAAGTTCTGCTTCGGCTTTGCGAGGATTATAATTATTTTCAGCTTTGGTTTTATTCTTATTAACAGCTATTTTGACTGGTAATTGATTGCGAAAAACCTCCCAACTACGCTTATTTAATTTTAAAGTTGGATAACCATCCGTAGTCTGTCCAACTAAACCCTGATGAATTAAAGATCTGCCTAACATACGCCACTCATCGGCTGTTCTACCCTTGCCAATACCGTAAGTAGATAATAAGTGGTGTCCATACTGATGTATTTTTTGTTTTCGAGAGCCAATCAATACATCCACAATGTGATTGAGTCCAAACTTTTGTTCGCAACGAGCGACGCAGGATAAGAACTTCTGTGCTTCAACTGTCCAGTCTTCAATTGGTTTGGGATTTAAACAATTATCACAGTTACCACAGTTTCCCTGATATCTTTCCCCAAAATAACGCAGCAAAATCGTTCGACGACAATCATTTCCTTCTGCATAATTCATTACTTGACGAAGCTGTTGGGAAGCAATCCTTTTTTCATTAGGATCGGGTTTTTGGTCGATAAAAAATTCAATCTTTTTGCGATCGCCAAAACTAAAAAACAAAATAGACTTAGAGGGTTCGCCGTCTCTCCCCGCCCTTCCAGACTCCTGATAGAAATTCTCCAGGCTACCAGGCAAGTCGTAGTGAAACACAAACCGTACATCAGGTTTGTTAATTACCAT
>CAKZYI010000091.1 GCA_937884735.1 uncultured Pleurocapsa sp. | reverse complement strand
ATTAAATTAGTTTTAATCAACTCTACTGAAGAAGTTGCCAAAAAAATTGCTGAATTAGGTTGGCAGAATGTAGACTGCGTATCCCAAAGTAGTGAACCTGAGAAAACTGTTTGTTTGATTAGAAATCGTCTATTGAGCAAACAACATAGCCCAATTAATTCATCGATCGCAACAGCCACAAAACTCAAGCAAAACACAAAATTAGTTAACCATCAACTGCAAACAACACCCAATCCTTTACTGAGCGTAAATCAGGATATAGATGATTTCGCTTCTATGGTTTCCCACGATCTACAGTCATCATTGCGATCGCTTACAATGTTTGCTGAACTATTAACCAGCGAATATCAGGATGATCTAGATATCAAAGGTCAGGAATATCTTGCGCGCATATCTAATAGTGGTTCGAGAATGCAAGCCTTGATTGAAAATTTGCGGGCGTATTCCCATGCTGGTAAAAGCGAACAAACTTGGATTGCAGTAAATCTTAAGGAAGTGTGCCATCAAGTAGAAGAGAATTTGCAATTTGCGATCGCTCAAAGTCAAGCACAAATTACTGTAGGAGATTTGCCTGAAATTCTGATTAACCCTACAGAAATCAGCCAGGTAATACAAAATCTTTTAGAAAATGCAATTAAATTCAATCAAAACACTCCCCATATTGAAGTTAACGCCACTCAACAAGAAAGGGAATGGTTAATTTCTATCCGCGATAATGGCATCGGTATTGCAGAAGAGTTCCAGTCTAAAATTTTCCAGGCTTTCCATCGACTCAATTCAACTGGGGTTTATCCTGGTACTGGAATTGGATTTGCTATCTGCTATAATTTAATCGATCGCTTTGGAGGAATAATGTGAGTAGAATAAACTACAGGAGAAGGATCAACATTCTAATTCACATTACCCCTAGAAATGTGTCCCAATCCAATGGCTAAGGTTTTTTAAATGCAAAAAAAATGAGGAATACTATTTCCTCATTACTTATTACTTATTACTTAATTATTTATTTTCCCATGCCTAGCTGTTGAGCTTTTTGGTATACTTTCCCTTCTGTTAACAAAGAAGGTGCAATAACTACGTCAACTTTCTGCATTTCTTTAAGGTTTTTCGCCCCTAGAGTTCCCATACTAGTCTTAATTGCACCAAGCAGGTTGTGCGTACCATCATCTAATTTAGCTGGGCCTACTAGAATCTCTTTTATAGTTCCTGTTGTTCCTACTTTTACACGAGTACCACGAGGCAATACAGGACTAGGAGTTGCCATACCCCAATGAAAATCTCCTCCTGGAGCTTCTGCTGCACGAGCAATAGGGGAACCACTCATTACTGCATCAGCACCGCAAGCAAGACATTTACATATATCTCCACCAGTGACAATACCGCCATCAGCAATAATAGGAACATACCTACCAGTTTCAGCATGATAATCATCCCTGGCAGCAGCACAATCAGCCGTAGCTGTGGCTTGAGGTACACCTACTCCTAATACACCACGAGATGTACAGGCTGCACCAGGCCCAATGCCTACCAAGACACCTGCTGCGCCCGCCTTCATCAACTGC
Source organism: uncultured Pleurocapsa sp. (assembly GCA_937884735.1). Lineage (GTDB taxonomy): Bacteria > Cyanobacteriota > Cyanobacteriia > Cyanobacteriales > Xenococcaceae > Waterburya. The sequence continues at coordinate 1,179 of CAKZYI010000091.1, read as the reverse complement.
ATTGCCACTTCATAAGTCACGCAGTTACCCAAGAAAACAGGCATGGACATTTCTTGGCAAAAAGCAGCTAAATCTAGGGGAGAAATATATTCTGGGTTTAGATGATCTGTAGACACAACTGTAGCCTGAATAAAAACAACATCTGCCCCAGCCTCAGCTACAATTTTGCCGTATTTACTTGCTCCTGCGGGGGTTAAACTAACCGCTGCGATCGCATCTTGTTTTTTAATTTCGGTAATTCTTCTGGCGATTAATTCTGGTTTGATTGGCTCTGCATATAGTTGCTGCATCAAACCAACAAAATCTTCTTTACCCACTGACTCAATCTTATTCAAAATTGGTTCTGGGTCATCATAACGAGTTTGAATTCCTTCTAGGTTTAGTACTCCAATTGAACCCAATTGTGATAGCAAAACCGCCATTTTGACATCAACCACACCATCCATAGCACTAGCTAAGATTGGGATTTCGCGGGTGATTCCGCCAAATTCCCAGGTAGTATCCGCCAAACTGGGGTCTAGGGTACGCACTCCAGGGGATAATGCGATTTCATCAAATCCATAGGCTCTACGAGCCTGTTTTCCGCGACCAATTGATATTTCCACGCTCTTGCTGTTCGTTCCCAAAGCTTATTAGCTTAGGCTATCAAATTTTATACATCATCTACAAGTTAAATCATTTATTGTTTATCATTTATCAGAGCTTGTGGTTGCAGTATCGTTTAAGACTTAGCTTTTTGGTCGTTTTGTTGGTGTAAAAGCCGAAGAGATTGTTGTAACAACCGTATATTAATATTTTTGATGTCGGGCTGATACGAAAAAACAGTGTAGCAATCGCCAATGGTGGGATATTGCAAATCAGTAAAAGATGTAATTAGTAAGAAGTCTGATAGTAGATCGCTTCTTGATATTGTTTTAACCATCTTTGAAATGAAAACTAGATCCATTTCACATACTAATTACGATACTTTTCTTGATTATGTTAAGTTGCACCTAGTCCAACGGGTAATTATTAAATCGCGTCAGGTTGAATATCAGCTAAAGCCAGAATTTGGCGGTCAACACTATCAGACTTCTAAAACTGAACCAAAAGCAGATTTAATTGATTTATTAAACAGCCAAAACATTCAGTTTAATGTTATGGATGACGATGGCGAATCTGCTGGCAGTTTGATTGCTA
>CAKZYI010000090.1 GCA_937884735.1 uncultured Pleurocapsa sp. | reverse complement strand
AGCTTTGACTTTTCGAGGTAATGGCTATAGAAAACAGGAAAAGTATGAGCCTGCAATTTTTAATTACAATCGCGCTTTAGAGTACTCTCCTAATTATTTTCCTGCTCAAATAGGAAAAGGAATTATTCTCAATCGAGTAAAACGCTATATAGAAGCACAAGAAGAGTTTGAAAGCATTTTAGAAAATAAAGAACTTTCAGCAGCTAGACAGGCACAAACTTGGTTCTATTTAGGTCAAACTTTTTGTCAATCTGGGCAAAACTCTAAAAGCATTACTGCTTTTGAAAAAGCGATAGAGCAGAATCCAGATTATTCAGCAGCTAAACAAGCCAAGCAAAACTGTCAATAATGTGAATAATTAATTTAAAACGAATTAAAAAGGCCACCAAGTAGGGCGTAGATCGGTGTATATGCGACTTACTGTTCTAGACGAAGGAATTTGAGAATCTTTGAAATTCCCTCCTAACATATCGTATAAAAGCTGGCTAGGATTAACTGGCTTATTTAGAGCAAACAATATCTCACTGCGATATCCATCACAGCTTATCCCCCTTCTTTCTATGGCACATACTACTGGTTTGCCATCAATAGTATCGCTGGCAAGATAATTCATTTCACCTTTGGCATAATAGCTTTGCAAAGATTGGGCTGTGTTTTGGCAGTTTACAGATGCTTCCTCTGGAGAAAAATATTCTGGTAAAAATGATAATATATCTGTCTTTTGCGAAATTTGCTCTGTACCGCTTACATTGAATAGAGTAGCGGTTACTGTAGGAACAGAAGCGTTGGCATCGCAGACTACTTCAACGCCAGTGCTGGCATTAACAGGATCTCCATCAAAACCAATCATTCCCATAGTTATTGGTATAGCGATCGCACTTACCAAGTAGCTTATCTTTTTCATAGCGTTTTTGCATTACGAATTTTGAGACTTTACCTGTATCAAGATTAAATATTATTCTAACTTGTAATCTTGATTCAATCCTAAGGATGTAATTGTAACAAAAAAACCTCTTTAAGAATCACAAAAATAAAACTGAGAATTAATTGTTACTTTTGTTATGAAAAAATAATATATTTAGAAGATTGTGATTTAAAAGATAAGTATGCTGCAAAAATAGTGGTTATTGCCTGTATCGACGACAGATAAAGAGAGCTTAGAAAAATTAGAAAAAATGGCTGAGTTTAAGCAATTGTTCTGCTGTTTACCTACCTAAAAATTTTAAAGAATGCCAGACAAATTCAATCCAAAATTACCGAGATACCATCGTAAGCCAAAATATTATCAAGAAAACCATTCTATAGCTTTTCCCTGGACGATTATCCATACCAGTCTTACAGTAATTTTTTCTCTAAGTCATCAAAATTTAGCTCAGGCACAAATATTATCTGATGACACGGTTGGAACTGAAATTAACAACTCTGGAAATACTATCGAAATTACAGGAGGCACTACCCAAAACACAAATTTATTTCACAGCTTTCAAGAGTTTTCAGTGCCAACAGGCGATACAGCTTATTTTAATCATGCCGAGCAAATTGAAAATGTGATTGGTCGAGTCACAGGAAATTCTGTTTCCAATATTGATGGATTTTTGCGGGCAAATGGTAATGCCAATCTAATTTTAATCAACCCCAACGGGATTGATTTTGGTGCCAATGCTCGACTGCAAATTGGCGGTTCTTTTTTAGGTAGTACAGCCGAAAGCTTGATTTTTGAAGATGGAACAATATTTAGTGCCAATGATTTAGCTACATCGCCCTTGTTGACTGTAACTACTCCTGTTGGTTTGCAGCTAGGACAAAATTCAGGTGAGATTAATGTTCGAGGTGGTGGACACAAAATTGGACTAGATGTTCCTATCTTCTCACCCTTTAGTAGAGGAGAAGTATCAGGATTAAAAATGCAGTCTGGCGGCACCTTGGGGCTGGTGGGAAGAGATATTTCCTTTGTTCAAGGAGTAGTCTCATCTGAGACAGGAAGAGTAGAGCTAGGTAGTGTTGCAGAAGGCATAGTCGGTTTAAATTGGAGCGAAGAAAATTTCTCTTTAGATTATGACGGGATAGAAGCTTTTAAAAATATCAATATTAATCAGCAATCGCTAATCGACGCTAGTGGCAACAACAGTGGTTCAATCAACATTCAAGGGGGAGAAATTGCGATCGCCGATGGCTCGGTGGTGCTGATTCAAAATCAGGGAACAGAAGCTTCAGGAAACATAGAAATCAATGCCTCAGAATCTCTGACTGCCAGTGGTATTGCTCAAGATGGAATTGTTGCCAGCGGTATCTATGTCGAAGTATTGGGAGACGGCAGAGGAGGAGATATCAATCTCACTGCGTCAAATTTAAGCATTTTAGAAGGAGGCAGTATTCTCAATGCTAGTTTTAGTGCCGCATCATCGGGAGATTTAAATCTAAATATCGCTGATTCCTTGCAAATTGATGGTTTTGCACCCATAAATCCCCGTCAATTTAGTATTGTTACAGCTCAAACCTACAATACAGGAAATGCAGGAGCAATTAATATCAACACCAAGAATTTGACTGCTTCCTCTGGAGGAGCAGTGGCATCGGTGACGGGAAACAATGGTACTGGCTCTGGAGGTAATGTAACCATTAATGCTTCTGAATCAATCTCGTTATTGGGGATTAATCCGATTGCACTTGCTCCTAGTTCGATTACCGCTGGTAGCGGTAGTGAGGGAAATGCTGGGAATGTAGAGTTAAATACGAAAAACTTAACCTTGATGGATGGAGGAAGAGTAGATGCTTCGGCAACCGCTACAGGAGATGCAGGAAATGTAACTATTAATGCTTCTGAGTCGATTATGGTCACAGGTACAGTACCAGATTCGCTTAATCCTAGCCTAATTATTGCTTCTGCCAATACACTCGACCCCGAATTACAGCAACAATTTAATTTACCTGATGTTCCCACGGGAAATTCTGGTAGTGTCACCATAGAAACACCACTGTTGCAGATTATAAACGGAGGACAGGTAACAGTTCGCAACGATAGTACAGGCAACGCAGGAAACTTAGAAATTACCGCTGATGATATTACTCTAGACACTTATGTCGGAATTACCGCAGCAGGAAAAGAAGGTGAAGGAGGAACAATCAACCTCAATGTAGCAAACTCATTGCGTTTGACTGGTGGTAGTCAAATTTCTAGCGATAATGATGGTGCGGGAAATGGAGGAGAAATTACAATTTCTTCTAATACTTTATCAATAAGCGATCGCGCCTTTATTACTACTACTACTTTTGGTTCGGGCAACGGAGGAAATATTACCCTCAATATTGCTGATTCTTTGAGCATCGCAGGAATCGGCTTCGAGGAGTTCCAAGAAACTTTTCAAGCTAACTCTCTAAACGGTTCATTAGTAGCGCGTACTAGAGGTACAGGAATATTTATTGGTACGGATGCAGATGGGACAGGCGGAAATTTAGAAATTAATGCCAACTCTTTGAATTTGCGTGAAGGGGGAATTATCTTCAGCCCAATCTTTTCTGATGGCACTGGGGGCAATATTCGAGTTAATGCCCAAGATATAAATATTAGTGCTTCAGCTTTGCAAATTGGTGCAGGAGTAGACAGTACAAATATTGCTGCGGCAGGAAATATTTTTATTGATGCAGATAGGTTGATGATTGAAGATGGAGGTACAATCGTCAACGCTACTTTTGGTCAAGCTACAGGAGGGGACATAAATATTGATGTAACAGAATCAGTCGATCTACGAAATACACCCGATGGTTCTCGATTGTTTACAGGAATTTATGCCAATACCAGTATCGGCGATGGTAAGGGCGGAAATGTCACTCTTCAAACTAATAATCTTTAGATTGATGATGCTTTTATTAGCAGTACCACGGGAGGATTTATTAACGATGATGCCAATTTAGCCTTTAGTGGCGGTGGAAATGGTGGGAATATCGATGTTGCTGTACAAGATACCATTCAAATAGTTGGTATACCCAGCGATCCTAGATTTGCCAGCGGTATTAATTCTAGCTCTTTCACTGATGGAGCTGCGGGTAACATAAAAGTCTCTACAAATAAGCTATTAATTCGTGATGGTTCAGAAATCGCTGCTACTACTATTGGTTCGGGAGACGGAGGCAACATTAATATTAGTGCCATCGATTCAATAGAATTATTTGGCACAACCACAGTTAACAATATGCAAAGAGGCGGCTTAATTGCAACCTCAGGAAGAACGGCTTTTTCAGACTTGGTTGCTACTGGCGCATCAGGAGATATTACAATTGACACTGGCAGCTTGACCATACAGCAAGGGGCAAGTATTGATGTTCAAAGTTTGGGCACAGGGAGTGCAGGAAACTTAGAAATCGAGTCTAGTCAAGATATCTTGCTAGATGAACAAGGAACAATATCTGCCGCCAACAACTTTGGGAATGGAGGCAATATCAACATCATAGCTCGTAACATATTTTGGCGTGGCAATAGTACGACAACTGCAACTGCAACTGGTGATGCTAATGGTGGAAATATAAGTATTGTGGGAACTAACCTAGTGGTTTTAGAATCTAGCCAACTTATTGCCGAGGCAGAGCGAGGAATGGGAGGCAGTATCGATATCAATGCTGAAGGGCTATTTGTCTGTCAGGATTGTATTATTAGTGCCAGTTCTCGATTAGGTGTGGATGGAGTCGTACAAATCGATACTTTAGAGCCTGAACCTGATTTTAGCATAGCCGAAGTGCCAATTAAGCTTACTCAACCAGAAGAAACCGTAGCTCAGGCTTGTTCCAATTCTCCAAATTCCAACAATAGTCAACTCACCATCACAGGCAGAGGAGGATTACCATCTAGCCCTAGCGAAACATTGAGTAGTAAATCTATTGTTAGCTTTGGTATTCCTCCGCAAAATATGCAAACTATTAAGGATACAAGCCCACAGTCTACTGTTTTACCTAGTCCTGCTCGTAGCTGGTATCAAAACAAACAGGGAGAAATAATTCTCAGCGCGCAACCTTCTACCAATACTCCTCAATTTAATTCTCTCGACTGTCATGTACGCTGAATTACGTTCCAAAAGACCTAAAGTAGATTTGTATCCATCTTCTAGGGTTAAACCACTTTTAACGGCATCAAATATAGCCATTGCAAAAATAGATTATTTTTCTACAAGACAAAACAAGAATCGACTCAAGATTGGTTTTTGGGAATACTCGATCTATAGATTGGTTTTATTAGCTTATCAAATATCTAATACTAATCGCCGAGGAGTCAAAAAGTCGGGTAGATTTACATTCTACTTTTTGTTTTTGATGTTGGGTTTAGTGCGTCAGCCTAGTGCGTCAGCCCAATCGTTTAATCCCTTAACACCCGATCGCGATCCCCTACCTCAACCCCAGCCATTGCCCCCTAACAATAATCCCTTAGATGGCTTTCTCGAAGCTCCACCAATCCCAGAATCTTTATTGGACATTCCTGGAACAGTTTTGGTGGATAAATTTACTTTTGTGGGGAATACGGTATTTAGTCAAGCAGAATTAAACCAAGAGATTGCCTCTTTTATCGGCAAGCCTATTTCGTTTGCCCAGCTAGTTCAAGCTGCGGATATTATTACCCAGCTATATGTAAAACAAGGTTATATCACTTCTGGAGCCTATCTTCCCGAACAAAACTTGGGTTCAGGAGCAATCAAAATTCAAGTAGTTGAAGGGAGCTTATCAGAAATTGAGGTCAATCTTACCCAAGGAAGACTTAACGAAAATTATATTCGCGATCGCATAGAAAATAGAGTTTCAACACCTCTCAATATTAATCAACTCCAATCGGCACTACAGTTACTCCAGCTCAATCCTTTGATTGAAAGTTTGAATGCCGAGTTGTCCACAGGTATCCAACCAGGAACAAATTCTTTGAAAGTATCCGTTGTTGGTGCAGATACTTTTTCTTTACAGACTCGATTAAACAATAATCGCAACCCGAGTATTGGTACTTTTGAACGAGGTGTAAAACTAACAGAAGCTAATCTTTTTGGTATTGGAGATGAGATTGATTTAAGTTTCTTCAACACTGATGGTAGTGTTCAGTATGAAGCTGGCTATACTCTGCCCCTAAATTATCGTGATGGTACTCTTAATTTTAAAGTTCGTCTAGCAAATAACGAAATTGTGGAGGCTGATTTTGAATTAATAGATATTGATATCAAATCTCGCAGCTACAACCTAACTTGGCGACAGCCAATTATTCAAAGAGCTACCCCAGAAGTAAGTCAAGAATTCACCCTCAACTTCACTGCATCGAGAAGAGAAAGCGATACTTCTATCGAAGACATTCCTACGGATATTTCTCCAGGAGTAAATAGTGATGGAGAAATTCGTACTTCTGCTATTAGCTTTGGTCAAGAATTGTTACAGCGCAATCGCAGACAGGTAATCGCTGCTCGTTCTCAATTTAATCTGGGGCTGGATGTCTTTGACGCTACCATCAGCAACAATGAACCAGACAGCCAATTTTTTGCCTGGCGAGGACAAGCATCTTATCTTAGACTACTCAGTACGCCCAAAGGCATACCTAGTATCGGCTCAACTATATTATTACGCTCAGAATTACAGTTGACAACAGATCCTCTAATACCGACAGAACAATTTAGTTTGGGTGGTGCGGCAACAGTACGGGGTTATCGCCAGGATGCCTTACTAACTGATAATGGTTTTTCTGCTGCTGCCGAATTACGCCTACCTATTGCTCGTTTCTCGAAACTCAACGCTAGTATGCAGTTTACTCCTTTTGTTGATTTTGGTGTGGGTTGGAATACAGATGATGAAGAAGCGGAGTTTAGCACTTTAATAAGTTCGGGAGTTGGTTTGATTTTACAGACAGAAAAAAGACTTTCGGCAAGAATTGACTGGGGTTTGCCCCTAATTAATGATGAGTCCCAAGATAATAATCTGCAAGAAAGCGGAGTTTATCTCCAGTTGCAATATGACCTGTTTTAACCGTTACCAATAGCTATTAACCACTAACATTAACCATTAACTAATGACCATTAATAAGTTTTTAATTTTAATACTTTCTACTTGGTTGACAGTAACTTTACATTTACCAGCTCACTCTCAGGTTAAAGATGGTTTGAGTCTGGCGATCGCAGCTCAAGAGTTATATAGTTTGGGTAAGTTAACCTCCGCCGCAACTATGTGGCAAAAAACCGCAGACGCATATCAAGCACAAAATGATTCCTTGGGAAAAACCAAAAGTTTAATTAATAAAGCTCAAGTTCTACAGGATATGGGACTATATCCCAAAGCCTGTGACGATCTGCTAGAAGCTTTCGAGATCAACAATCCTGATTGTAGTTCAGAACAAGTAGATCGCTTAATTACTCGATTTGAAGCAAAATCTAAACTATCAGCCACAGAAGGTATTGGTTTGCGTAGTCTAGGAGATGTATTAAGACATAAAGGAAAATTAGAGCAGTCTCGAACATTACTAAAATTTAGCCAAGTTGCGACCAAAAATTCTGCTGAATTAGGTTCAACCTTAATGGCACTGGGTAATGTTGAAAAAGCTTTGGCAAACAAAACACGCGATCGCTGGAGCTATGATAAGATTACCGAAATTATCGATCGACAAGATCCCGATCTCGCTTTAGAGCCTTATAAAAATACCTTCTTAGCTTATGCAAGCACTGCATCAGACAGGCAAGTACAGCCTATTACTCAAATTCAATCACAGCTTAATTATTTAAATCTATTAATTGAAATTGAATCATGGTGGCAGAGACAGATTGATCGACGCACCGAAACTTGGCAAAGGCAACAAGCAACTAGATTAATTGAAGCCGCAGCTAATTTCAACTATTTACTCAAGTATAGATTGGCAGACACTAGGGCTAGCTTAATTACTGCTATTGACAGTAGTTGGAGTAATATACCTCCTAGTCATGAAAGCATTTATGCTCGCATCAACAATACACGTTGCTTAACCAAATTAAAAGCGACTGCGGCTGTAGAGCCAATTCTCAAAACAGCCCTAGCTGAAGCTGTAAATATTAAAGATAGCCTAGGAGAAAGCTATGTCTGGGGCTATCTAGGCAAGTATTATGGTCAACGCCAAGAATTAACTAAAGCGATCTCTTTTACCCGTAAAGCTTTGCTCGTTGCCCAAAGTAGTAACTCTAATAATGATGCGAGGGAAATAACCTATTTATGGCATTCCCAATTAGGTCAATTGCTAGAACAACAGAGAAAAATCCCAGACGCAATTGCAGCATATACCTCTGCTTTTAATACTCTTCAGTCTCTTCGTACTGACCTCAGTGCCAACAATAAAGTTGTACAGTTTGATTTTCGTCAAGAAGTCAAACCAGTATATTTAAATTTAGCTAATTTACTATTACAAAGCGATCGCCCTCAAGCACTTAAATCTCTCGAACTATTTGATAAAACAGGCGATTCTAATCCTAATTTGGAGTCTGCTCGCCAAGTAATTGAATCTCTGCAATTGGCAGAATTAGATAACTTTTTTCAAGATCCTTGTTCGGAGACTGCCGATATAAATGTCACTATTGATGAGATAGATCCCCAGGCAGCAGTAGTATATCCCATAATATTAAGCGACCGTTTAGAAGTAATTCTGTCTTTGCCAAATCAACCGCTGCAAAAATTTACTACACCAGTTTCCGAAACCACGGTAAATCGAACCATAGACTTGCTTTACGATAGTCTTTACAATCCCAGCGTCAATAATTCTGCGGTTAATATCTTCAGTACGACAATCCTCAATCCCAGAGAAGTAGATGAAAACATGCAGACTTTATTGCCGATTCTACAGCAGATAAATAGCTGGTTGATTGAACCTTTGACCTCTACTTTGAGCGCAAATCAAGTTCAAACATTAGTATTTGTCTTGAGCGGACGTTTGCAAAATGTTCCGATTTCCGCGCTTTACGATGGTCAACAATACTTATTAGAAAAATATGGAGTTGCCTTAGCCCCCAGTCTTCAATTGTTAGCTCCCCAGCCGATGGCTAAAGGTGAGGTCAAAGTACTAGCAGCGGGATTGAGTCAGCAAGTAGAAGTTCAAGGAAATATTTTTCCTGCTTTAAATCATGTTCCTTCAGAGTTAAATCAAATCGAAGATATTTTTCCTCAATCTCGTCAGTTGCTAGATCGAGACTTTACTACCAAGACCATTCAAAAACAACTTGCATCTGATTTTTCTGTCATACACCTAGCAACTCACGGGCTGTTTAGCTCCAATCCTGATGAAACATTTATCATTACAGGGGATGGTGAAATGATCAACATCAATACTTTTAGCAATTTATTAAACTCCAGTAGCACCAACCCCGATTTAGTGGTGTTGAGTGCTTGCGAAACTGCTGCGGGAGATGAACTAGCTATTTTAGGTTTAGCAGGGGTTGCCGTTCGTTCTGGTGCGAGTAGCACCATCGCTTCTCTATGGGCAGTAGATGACGCTTCTACAGCCGAGCTAATGAGTAGATTTTATCGAGAATTTAAAAATCCCCAGGCTAAAAAAGTAGACGCACTGCAAAAGGCTCAGTTATCTCTGATGAATTCTCTGCGACAAAATCCTCCCTCTCCTGCCCTGGAAAGTTTTCCTCCTCACCCTTATTATTGGTCGCCTTATGTCTTGGTAGGAAATTGGCAATAGTAAGGGATCTGATCAACGGATAAACATTAGGGCAATTCCAGCAAGGGAAATTAAGACTCCTAGCACTGCGCGGAAATTAATCTTTTCTCCTTGTAATGCCACTATGGGTAAGATAAATAATGGGCTTGTAGCCAAGAAGGCTTGTGCAATTCCTGTAGGAGCAAATTTGAGAGAGGTTTGCTGTAGCCATATACCAAGATAGGTACTTCCCAAAGCGGCGATTGCAATTATATCAAGACTACGGACTGATAGGGTGACTTGAACTTTTGTTTCTTTACTAGAAGATAAGAACAATAAGCTGATAACGATGATTGTGCCGCCTAACAAACGAATTAAACTACTTTCTAGTGGACTAATCTCTGACTCAATCAACGCCAGACGAGAAATAACCGAACCCACAGCTTGAGAGATTGCTGCCAAAATTCCCCACATAATTCCTTGACGGGAAATACTCATATTTTCCACAGGATTGCGTTCGCTGATTACCCAGGCTATGCCAATAGTAGTTAAGAAAATACCGCACCAAGAAAGGGGGGCTAGCTGCTCTCCAATAAAAATTAAGGCTAGTAATGCACCAATAGGTGGAGAAGCAGTTTCTAGTAGTAAAGTTCGTCTTGCACCCAAATTATTTAATGCCGCAAAATTAGCGGTGTCTCCCAAGCCAATCCCAATCGCGCCGCTAAGGGAT
>CAKZYI010000089.1 GCA_937884735.1 uncultured Pleurocapsa sp. | reverse complement strand
AATCGCCTACTTTCATTAACATCCGTCCTGATACGCCTAGACAGCTGACCTCTGCCTTTCTCACCGACAATTTTCATGTGTTTGCTAGCGAACGAATCAATCCTTTGAACTTTGTTACCTTTACCCAATACGACTCTAGCGCAGCGGTTGAAGTAGCATTCAAGCCCCAAAACCTAACTAACATTTTGGGTGAGGTGATTGCCAATCAAGGACTACGCCAGTTTCGTACCGCAGAAACCGAAAAATATCCCCATGTTACCTATTTTTTTTAATGGTGGTTTAGAGCAACCTTTTCCTGGAGAAGACCGAGAATTAATTCAAAGTCCGATGGTAGCTACTTATGACCGCGCCCCAGAAATGTCGGCTGAGGCAGTAACAGAAGCTGTTTGTAATGCTGTCAATAAAAGAGTTTACTCTCTAGTGGTAGTTAATTATGCCAACCCTGACATGGTTGGACATACAGGTAATCTAGAAGCAGCAATTCAGGCGATCGAAACTGATGATAAGTGCTTGGGTAAGTTAATCGAAACTGTCAACAAAACTGGTGGCACACTATTGATTACTGCCGATCATGGTAATGCTGAGTATATGAGAGATCCAGACGGTAATCCTTGGACAGCACACACCACCAACCCTGTACCCTTTATTTTGGTAGAAGGAGAAGATAGGAAGATAGTTGGACATGGCACAGACACCCCCTTGAGAGAGAATGGTTGTCTTGCAGATGTCGCCCCAACTATTTTGGAAATCTTACAGATTCCTCAGCCAGAAGAAATGAGTGGTCAATCTTTGATTGAATCAGCAGCTTATGAGGCGAAGAAAAGTCGCACTCCAATTAAGATATCAATGTAATTATAATTATCGATTGGGAAAAAAGAATAAGCGATCGCTTATTCTTTTTTCCTGATTGTTTTTTTAAAGTCCACTTTCTCGCATTGCTTCTAAATAGTCGATCGCAGCCTGTAGTTTATCCTCATAAGAATAGGAAAATTCTTCAAACCATTTTCCTTCTTCCGAGCGCATGTTGAGGTTTTTGAGCCATTGTTGCGCTTTTTCTCGCATTGCCTCTTTACGTCTGCGCTCTCGTAACTCTTCTCGCCTTTGGGCTTCAATCAATTCTTGTTGACGACGTTTTTCCTCGGCAAGACGCGCTTCTTCCTGACGCTTGATTTCGGCAAACTTAGCCTCTCTTTTTCGCGCCTGCATCTGATAATCTTGCTCGATTAGAATGTTTAAGCGATCGCGGTATTTAACATTGTCTTTGCTTGTTTGAGGAGGTGATTTTGTTGTGGGAGAAGGACTTTGAAGATTATTTTGCCTTCCTCTTCCCGATTCTATTTCAGCTCGTAGCTCATTTAGCATGCGATCCATTGATGGTGATGATTCGGAGCTTTGGGGCGGCTGCTGTGGTTTCGGGACAGATGACTGCCTGATATTCTTGCTCGATTCTCGCTTTGGCTCAAATTCTGCCTTTAACTGAGCCAGCAAATCATCCATATTTTTTTCTGACACAATACCACCCCATTCTTGCTTAATACCTCTTTCTATTTAAACTACGCTGCGGCTAGAGTATCAGCCAAAGGTTTCCAGTTAACATAGCGATCTCCGCCCAACTCTAGTACAACTTTAATTTTTGGCTCATCTTTGCTCAAATCCACTAAATATTGGATCTCTTGGCGAGACAATATTTGCCCTTCAATAATCCAAAGCACCAATCCTTTCGCATCAGCAGGTAACGTACTCAATTCGTAGGTTGCAATAGGTGGTACAAAATATATGTCCCCAACGCTGGCATCTTGTCCGATAGTCTTTTTGCCTAAATGAGGGGGACGAACGCCATGTATTCTAGTCAAGTAGGCTGCTAAATCTCCTAACCCCCTGGCGGTAATATTAACTGTTTGATAGCCATATGCTCTCAAGCGTCTTTGATATCGTCCTTCTGCACCTCCTTCTAGGGGCATATACAAGCCCAAAGCACCATTCTTTTCTAAGGCTTTAATAAACGATTTTCCAGTGGTAATTAGTGGCATCCCTTTTTGTCTATTTATTATGTTGACGTACCTATAGATTATATTTTAGAGGATGTTTTGACAGTTAGGACAGTTAAAGACAAGGCATGCCTTGTCTTTGTAGTTTAAGTATAAAGTTTGGCAATGTCTGCTAAAGTAGCAATCTTAAAGCCATTACACACTGCTGCAATTTTCCATTCTGTGTTGTGACGATAAACATCTGCCAGAATCATGCCTGTCATTCCTTTATATTCTTGTCCTGAAAGGTCATAACGGGCTAATTCTTGATTGGTTGTACGGTTGACTAGTCTGACAAAGGCATTGTCTACCATGCCAAAGTCTTGCTTGCGTTCTTTACACTTGTAGATATTGATCGCAATTATTAGATAGGCAATGTTGGAGGGAACTAAAGGAAGATCGATATTGATTATTTCATCGTCTCCTTCTCCTGCACCAGTTAGGTTGTCTCCCTGATGAGCAATTGAACTGGAGCTATGTCTCAAGTTACCAAAATAAATGATGTTTTTAGCATCGGTCAATTTTTTATTTTCATCAAGACAAATTACTGAAGAATCTAAATCGAACTGTTTGTTACCACCAAAAAATCCCCCAGACTTTGGTGCGACATCCCACCCTAGCCCACACATAATTTGCTTTAGTCCAGGATCTTCTTTTGTTAGAGACATCCGTTGTCCTTTTTTTAAATTGATTGCCATTATTTAGTTGTGTCTAGAATTATTTGCCATAAAAGAGCTATTTACTAGTTTAATCAATTCTGAAAGCAGCCAAACTAACCCAAAAGCGATCGCAATACTCGATAGTTTCCATACATTGAGCAAATCTTGTGCTGTGGTGAGAATTACTGTTCCAGGCTTGGTAACCAAGTCCCAGCTGTTAAATCTTTCAAATCTACCTAGATATATGCCGATGACGCATAGTAAATGTATGATCGCATTAACGATAATTAGGTATTTTTTACCAGCTAAGTCAATTATATATTTATCTAAATTAATTAATGAAATGGTATAGGCTACAAATCCTGCTGAAATAAATACTATGTATTGCGGGATTAATATTAGTATAATTGCCCAGAGAGGATAGTTGTTTTGACTTAATTCCACAATATGAATTGAGTCTGTCAAAATATAAGGAGCATTGGGTAAGAATGCTATAAAAATAAGTAATAATATCCACCAAGCTATACTACGTATGGCTGAGGGATGAAATAGGTAATAACTAATAGCTAAGGGAATAAATGCTAAGATTAAGTTCCAAATAATGCGATCACTACTTTGGCTGAATAATTCAAAAGATATTTGTATCCAATCATTCATTAATTAAGATAAGATTTTTTTTACTTTTTAGATTGATTGTTCGAGCTTAACTTTGTTTGTTTTTCTTCTTCTTGAGAAACTTCCTCACAATCAATACATTCGCAGTTATGAGAATCTATTTTTGCACTGTCGCTTTCGTCTATTTCCCCTATAGTTTCTTGATCTGAAACTGCTTCGCACTCATAAAGTGGATAGTCGGCTTCCTGAGTTGGTATCTCTTCAGCTACATTATTATCGACTTCTGGCGGTGCGCTAAACACATATTCGGTAGCAAGAACAGGAACTACTTCTGCCATGGATAGTATTATGGCTAGAGTTCCCGAAAATTTTAAAATAGTAAATAATTTATTGATCATAGTTAACTAACTTTGTTGGCAACTACAGTAAAGAAAAAAGTCGATTCTGGCTAATCTTTGACTCTTAACTCTAAACATATTTAAACACAACATTTCAAGATGTCTATTACATTAAGCTGCTTCATTAAGCTTAAAAGTATCCCGTAAAAAAGTAGATAGTCCACTACAAAAAGGCAATCTTGCTCTAATAATTGCCAATATTAATTATTAATTAACGATTTGCTTACTTTTTTATTTGTCCCATCAAATGATTTAACTCTGGCAAAATAAAATAGGGAAATCTCGCATAGATCGCGAAATCTCCCACTTAGCCGTCTATATTATTTTTTTATGCTTGTTTTAGAAGAAATTAATTTTTGTCTAAACCCAAACCATTTTGTTCGGCATATTTATTCATAAAACGGACAAAACGTTCAAATTCTGCCTCAGATTTCATAATCAGAACGGCTTCAATGCCTCTAGCTTCGCCATTGACAAATTTGCCTTTCACCTCTCTACTGACGATTTCACCTTCTTCATCAACAAGATACATACCAGTAATTTCATCGGAACTATCTTTTCCCAAGATTTTGGGATCTCTAAAATAAAAGGTTGCAGTACCACTATTTCCTGTTTTGGAACGGGTAACTTTGATTTCAGGGACTACTTCCTCTGTTACGCCTCTAGCAAATTGAATTTCTGCCACACTTTAACTCCTATTATCTTGACAATCTGTTAATAACTTTTAATCATCTCATAAATTAAGGGAGTCAAGAGCATTTACACCACAGTATTTTATTAGGTTTAACCAGGAGGCCAATTCATAGAGCGATCGCCTAAAATATGTAAATGTAGATGATCTACACTTTGTCCCGCATCATTGCCATTATTGATGACTACACGATAACCATTACTAAGATTAGCTAGGTCTGCAACCTTTTTAACCGTCATCAACAAGTGTCCCATCAATTCTGTATCGCTCTCGGTAGAATCAGATAAACGGGGTATGGGCTTTTTAGGAATTACGAGGATATGGGTTGGTGCTTGAGGAGAAACATCTTTAAAAGCTAAAGCTAAATCATCTTCGTAGACGATGTCTGCGGGAATTTCCCGACGAATAATTTTGCCAAAAATAGTATCGCTCATAAGTACAAGATATTTAATAACTCTCGTCAATTCAATTAACAGCCACTACTGTAAAGGATACCTTAAAGGGTTCCACAGTTTGTTTATAATCAATAATCAGCAATTATTTATTTGCCCTAGAAACAACAATACCGATCGCATTAGGAACCTTGCTAATGTAGGTTTGTAAATCTTGGGCAATAACTACCTTTCCCGCAGGAGAAGCATGAATCAAGCCAATTTTGCCATCGGGCTGACGGTAGACGAATCCTGTGTGGGTAAAGTCTAACCCTGCAATGTTTGTTGCCACACCTACTATATCTCCTGGCTGTAGGCTAGAGTATGTTTGCCTAATATCTTTGGTGGGAATGTAGTTAAATTTGTCGGAAAAGCTTGCTTCTACTGAAGTTATACATTTGAAGTTAGCATCACTTTTTACTAAATTGGGATAGCTGCTACGGTGGGTAGTCATGAAATTGAGCTTTTTAATTGTATCCACGCCACCTAATTGTTCAGTAATATTTTCGATATTACCTCTTCTTTTATTATCTTCTATCCAATCAGAAAAGTAATGCAATCGACTGCAATAGCCATTCATTTTGCCATTCCAATAACGTTGATTTTCTACACTGCTACTAAAGGCTTGATAACCATATTTTTTTTGACTAATATTATTAGCGATCGCCAATACTGTTTCGATAAATAGCAAACAATCAAATTGCTGAAGAGAAATAATTAAAGTTTCGTGGGGAGATTTATCTAGCAATCCTGCTTTGTATTCTGAGCCTAAAAACTGTTGAGCTACTTGCTGTACGATTTTGCTCATTGATGCTTTATTTAAATTATCATCAATAGCATTTTTTATAATGGTCTGATATTTTTCTCGATCTTTTAAATTAGGAAATCCTGTACTCTCTAAAGGAACATTTATCGCAGCAGCTTTATTGTTAACTGACTGATTTTCTATGGCGATCGCATTGCTTTTTGTTTCTATAATTAAACTAGTTAATAATAAACTAATCTAAATTATGCTTGATTTAAATAATATTTTTTTGTTTGAATTATACATCTAAAAATAGAGCCAAATTTAGCCATTTGAAATCATGCTGATATTTTAAATATCAGCCACAGAATAACACAACTAAATTATTTATAACAGCTAGAAAATTATTAATTGCTTTGAATGAAAGAAGCCAATGTATTGTCGATCCAGTGACAATCAAAAACAACTGCATAGATACGATTACCAACCTTAAGCATTTCATTTTCTTTGATGACCAATCCTGATAGAAGTAATTCCGTATGTTCCATAATCGGTTGGGGAGGAATCTGTTCTTTTTCCAAAAGCTGCTGATATTCCCGCAGCACAGAAATAGTATTGTCTCCCAGACTAAGAAGGCGGTCTCGAATAGTTCTTAAATGTTCTGGCTCATCTTGGGTTTCCCAATTATCAATGATATTAGTTCTGACTAAACTTTCAATCCATTCTTTCTCGCCATTAATAGGAATAGGTTGATCGCTATTACGAATCAGTTGGCAAATTTTTTGACTCAAAAAAGGCTGTCCACCAGTCCAAAACAAGACCTCTTTTAAAACAATTTGAGGGGTTCTAACTCGATCTGATAATCCTCTTAAGAGCGGCTGTGCTTCGTGTATCTTAAAGCCTTGTAAGGCAATTGCCTTACCAATATTAAAAGGAGTACGATTTTTATCTTGAATGAGTTGAGCAGGAGTTGCCACGCCCAACATAACAAAAGTAAGACGGTTAAATTTTGAGTTATCGACTCGCCGATTGAATAATGTACGTAACAAAATTAAAAAATCATCCGTATTAAAACTTAGGCTCAAAAGGCTATCGAGTTCGTCAATAAACACTATCGTATTTTGTGTAATCTTTTCTAAAAAAACGCGATCGATAAACTCTCCCAAACGTTGTAAGGGAGATATAAAATCATGCTCTCTCCACCAAGTACGAATCTCGTGGAGTTCAATAATTTCTAACCCGCTCACTAAACTATAAAGAAAGCCCGCATACCATTGTTCGGGGGTAACTTGTTGATTGCCTATCTCTGATAAATCGATCGCTACGCAGACAAAACCTTCTTCCCTCAGACGCTTCATAATTTGCACTCTTAGACTAGCCTTTCCCATCTGTCGTGAATTGAGAATGTAGCAATATTCATTAGCTTTCAAAGCTTTATATAGGTGGCGATCCGCTTTACGTACCACATAGGTTGGTGCATCCATAGGCAAGCTACCCCCCACCTGATAGTCAAAGTTCAATGACTGTTCGTCGCTTCTAAGTAAAGCATTTTCTAACTCTAATTCTGCTTGAATTGCTTTGAGTATTTCTAACGTTTGAGAAAGTTCGGCGGTACGCTCTTGGACAGTTAGTTCTAGGTTTGAGTTGTATTCCACTAGACGATCTTTTGCTCTTTGCAATTCGCTTGTCTGTCGAATGTTCTCCTCACGTAAATGACGCAGATTTATGTGAGTCTGCATTCTGGCAATTAGTTCGTCACGAGAAATAGGTTTATTGAGATAGTCGTTTGCGCCAACACTCAAGCCTGTAACGATATCCTGCACTTGAGTTTTGGCTGTTAGCAGCAAAATTGGTAATTTATCTGGAGAATAGTTCTCCCGTAATTTAGCTGCAACTTCATAGCCCGTCATTTTGGGCATCATCACATCGAGCAGAATAATATGGGGATCTAAGCCATCTTCTAATAAAGTTAGTGCAGATTCGCCATCGGAAGCCTGAACGATATCATAGTTGGCACTTGCCAAAGACAGATTATTGATCAGTACTTGCAGATTTGCAGGGTCATCATCTACGATCAACACTTTAGTTTTCTGATTACTATCGTCAGTATTAGGACGATATAGAGGAACTTGAGGTTCTGGCACTAGTAAAAGAGTGCTAGCCTTTTCTTTAAAAGGAGAAATTTCTTCAGCTATTTCATCCTCACCATGAGATATAGGCATAGTAAAGCTAAACACTGAACCTTCTCCAACTTTCGATTTTAGTTCAATGTTTCCACCATGAAACTCAATTAGCTTTTTGGTAACTGATAAGCCCAAACCAACCCCACCATATTTTCTGGCGGTAGAACCTTCTCCTTGGATAAAAGAATCAAAAATGCGATCGCGTTTATCTTCAGCAATACCAATTCCCGTATCCGCAACTGTAATTATTAATTCATCTTGATTTTGTTGGGCTTTTACTTCTACTTTCCCTTGTTCGGTAAACTTGATTGCATTGCCAATTAGATTGTAAAGTATTTGCTGGAGGCGATCTTCATCGGCACGAATGGCGGGAAGATTGCCTGCGATCGCATTTATTAACTGCAAGTCTTTATTACCCACCAAAGGACGACAAAGAACTAAAACAACTTCTACAACTTCTCTTAAGCCAACAGACTTTAATTTTAAACTTAATTTATCGTGGAGAATTTGCGAAAAATCTAGAATATCGCTAACCAAATTAAACAAACGCCGACCACTATTGGCAATCATAGACAAATTCGCCGCAGTTTGCTCAGAAAGCCTTCCTGTTGCCCCGTCAATCAGAGATTCACTAATACCAATAATACTATTGAGGGGTGTACGCAACTCGTGGGAGGTATTGGCTAGAAATTCATCTTTCAAATTTTCTAGACGCTTTAAATCGCTATTTGCCTTTGCTAATTGAGTATTAGTAGATAATAGTTCCTCAGTTCGTTCGTCAACTTTTCTTTCAAGATTGTTATTAAGATGCTTGAGTTTCAAAGCATAGTTTTCCAATGATGCCATTACCTGATTGTAACGATAGGCAATTTTTCCCACCTCTGTAAAGGGTTCTTCTGGTACTCGCAAACTAAAGTCTTGGGTTTTTGCCTGTCGATCCATGACTTGAAATAATTCGTACAGTTCTGTTTTGGCGTTATGTTCAGAAACGTTGAGTCCAATTTTTTCTTCTGCTTTGCTTACTCGCAGAGGAAATATACGATTCAAATTACTCAAGATTAAGTAAGTAATGCCAAAACTCCAAATAAAACAGATACCAATGCCTAAAAGCTGCACCAAAACTTGGTAATGACGGCTTAAGCCCGTATTCATTAAGTCTAGGCTGCCAAACAAACCCACTGCTAAAGTACCCCAAGCTCCAGCAAACCCGTGTAAAGCTACTGCATCTACTCCATCGTCACTGCCCCGACGCTCGATCCAGCCTCTTACTAACAGAGTACTACTGCCACCCATGGCACCAATCAGCATGGCAATTGGAGTAGTTACAGAATTGCAGCCTGCGGTAATCGAAACTAATCCTGCAATTGAGCCATTAATCAAAGTTTCTACTTCTACTCTCCCTTTACGTCGCCAACCCCAGACTCCTGCACCAATCATTCCTCCTGCACCAGCTAAGACAGTGTGAACAATAATAATCGGGATTTGATTGCTCAGGGCAAAGGTGCTACCTGCATTGAAGCCAAACCAGCCTACCCATAGCAACATTACCCCTAATACGGAAAAAGGTAGATTTGAGCCATGAATTTTGTTTGATTCCCATCCTTTATCGCTTTTTTTGGTAAATCGCCCCGTGCGAGAACCCACCACTAGCAAGGCTGCTAATGACACCCAACCTCCAACACTATGGACTACAGAAGATCCTGCATAGTCAACAAAACCCAGTTTGCCCAACCAGCCGTAAAGTTGCCCAGAGGTAGCACCATTCCACACCCAATGACCAAAAACAGGATAAATCAAACCTGAAATGACCATCGTAATTACTAGGTAGCCTTTAAACTTTAATCGTTCTGCCAAAGCTCCAGAAACAATTGTAGTCGCAGTACCACAAAACATCATCTGAAATAGGAAAAATGCCGCCAATTTGGGATCTGTTTCGATGCTAATAAAAAAACCTGAAACGCCAATCAGCCCCAGCAGGGAACTGCCAAACATAATAGCGTAGCCAAAACACCAAAAGAAAGAAATCGAAATACCCAGATCTACAAGATTCTTGATGGCGACATTAATGCTATTTTTCGATCTGGTTAATCCAGACTCTAGACACATAAAGCCAGGCTGCATCAGCAGTACTAGTCACGCACATACTACCACCCAGATAACATTAAGATCGAGATCTTGCATTTTAGTTGTCAATAATAGTTATTTATTAAGGCGATCGCGAAAATAATGGCTGTATAAATCGCAGGTAGGAGTTGCGCGATTTCCCTGTAGCTTGACCAAGCCCAAACTTTCTAGCTTAAATGCTGGCAATAGTTCTATTTCTACGGCATCTTCTGCTTGTAATACTTGATTAAAGGAAGAGGCTAATTGAGTATCTTGCTCTAGAGTCCATAGAAGTCTTTGTAAATGATCGGCATAGATTCCAGTACCTCTGATCGCTTGCTGAAATAATTCTTCCAGGTTAATATCATCTTTCCAAAGAGAATACAGTCCCAACTGAGTCAAATAAGGCAGTCCATAGGCAATCGCCTTGAGTTGAATAAATTGCCCTAAAGATAATTCTAAGCTGTATTGTGAGCCTAAAAAACTGATTTGTTC
>CAKZYI010000088.1 GCA_937884735.1 uncultured Pleurocapsa sp. | reverse complement strand
TGAAAAAATAGCATTACACAACTATTAACGTCATGTTTGTCTTTATTGTTCCTCTTAAAAGCGCGCAAGTATCTAATTCTTGGCAACAGGTGTGCCAACTTTTTGAGCGTACCCTGCGCTCTATCTGTCAGCAAACCAATCAAAATTTCCAGGTTATATGTGTCTGTCACGAGAAACCAGAAATCGATTTTTCCCATCCTTCAGTTAGCTATTTACAGGTTGATTTTCCTATTCCCTATTGGAATAAAAAAACTTTTGTCAGAGCAGAAAATCATAATCAGTGCGTTGATAAAGGACGAAAAATGTGGCTGGGGTTAGCAGAAGCCAAGATGTTCGATCCTTCCCATGTCATGTTTGTGGACGCGGATGACTGTATTAGTAATCGCATAGTAGATTTTGTCAATCAGCAAGACTCCAACTGCAATGGTTGGTATTGCGATCAAGGTTACGAGTATGAAGAAGGTAAAGATACTATTTTTTTGCGTCAGCAAAATTTTAATCTAAAGTGTGGCACGAGCTACATTTTTAGGTTCGATTTAGTATTTCCTCAATGGGTTGAATTTGAAGAAATTACACGAGATTATCAACGCCATCAAATGTTTGGCAAATACTTGGCAGAAAAAGGAAGTCCCCATTCTTACTTACCTTTTACTGCCTCTGTGTATATGACCGACAATCAAGAGAACATTAGGCTGCAAAAAAGCTTTTTCACCCAAAAAGATCGTCCGATCAAAGAACAAATGAAATTTATAGTAGGAGACTTTTACAAAAAAATCAAATCCCAAAAACTGTCGAATAATATTAAACAAGAGTTTGGGATTGTGCCTTTGTCAGATAAAGTTTTGCAAGAAGTTATATAGGTTTAATTTCTGATTATTTTCTAAGTCAAATAACTTGTCGCCGTTGTATTCCTTAATACTCTTTGTATGGTCGACAATTACTAACATAGGATTAACTCTTATTGAAGCTAACCATATTATCCAATTCAAGGCTTTGAAGGTAGAAAAAATAGAAGTGCGAGTTATCCATTCGTGAATAGCCACCCGTGCTTCATCCAACATTCCATTGTATTCTGGTTCAAAATTGCGATCGTGAAACATGGGTGAATAAAAGCCGTGTATGCCACTAACTCGATCCTTTCCCATATTAATTCTATCTAAGTTAGATATTTCATAGTGAAACAAATTATGGTAATTATAAACATAATCCTCGATTTGAAGGGGTTCATCATCCCTAATGACAATATCGTAGCTCAAACAGCCTAGAAGTCGCTTGAAATATAGAAATTGATGAAAGTTTTCTTGGGTGGAAAGATTGAAAGGTTTATAAAAAAATATTTGGTTGTTTTCTAAATCATATTTTTTATCTTTCAACTTGAAAAAACGTTCTTTTTCGCGATCAATATTGTTTTTTATGGTCATACTTCTCAACAAACTTAAGCCTAGTAAAATTCATAACTAAAATATATCTTAATTCTAGTGAGCAATCTATTTCACTACGTTTGTGATAAATTGATGACATGTTGTTGTTTGATTTGAAAATCAGAAAAAAGAAATAAAAAGCAAATTATTATTTTAAATATGAAAGTATTATTTTTAGATCAAACTGGAAAACTTGCAGGAGCAGAAAGAGTTTTATTAGATTTGGTAAAACCATACAAACAAGAATGTTTGGTAGGGTTATTTGAAGATGGCCCATTTAGAGAACTACTTGCCGAACAAAATACCCCTGTAACCGTTTTGGCTCGTAAACCAAATGAGGTTAAAAGAGAAAGTAGTTTACTCCAGGGAGTAAGCAGCTTGGGTAAATTTATTCCCCTACTGCTTAAAACAATTAAATTGAGTCGTAAGTACGATTTGATCTATGCCAATACCCCAAAAGCAATGGTGATTGGAGCCTTGGCAAGTGCTTTAAGCGATCGCCCTTTTGTATATCATCTCCATGATATTCTTACCCCCGATCACTTCAGTAGTACCAATCGTCGCCTTATTGTTACCTTGGCTAATCGTTTTGCCAGTAAAATAATTGCCGTATCCCAAGCTGCCCGCAACGCCTTTGTAGAAGCAGGGGGAAAGGCAGAGTTGGTAGAGGTGATTTATAACGGTTTTGAACCTAGCAAGTTTCAAGGTTATGAACCCGAAAGAGATACTGTCAGACAAGAGCTGGGCTTTGATGATAAGTTTATTGTGGGGCATTTTTGCCGTCTCTCTCCTTGGAAAGGACAAGATGTCTTGTTAAAAGCTCTGACTCACTGCGCCGACGATATTGTGGCTGTATTTGTTGGAGATGCACTGTTTGGAGAGGAAGAATACGCAGCACAGTTACAACAGCAGGTAAAAGACTTAAATCTAGAATCGCGAGTCAAATTCTTAGGTTTTCGTCGCGATGTACCCCGTCTGATGACAGGCTGTGACTTAGTAGCTCATACATCTACTTCACCAGAGCCAGCTTCTAGAGTTTTGGTGGAAACAATGCTGTCGGGTAAACCCCTAGTCGCCAGTCGAATTGGTGGTACGACAGAGTTAGTTCAAGAAGAAAAAATGGGTGGGCTGTTCCCTTCTGGAGATCCAGTAGCCCTAGCCAAAATTATTAATGAACGTTATCAACAGCCAGAGCAAACTGCCAAGATTGCTATTCAAGCAAAAAATATGGCTAGTAGTTTGTTTCGGCTAGAAAAAAATCAGCAAGAGGTGACAAATTTGCTGAGTGGAGTTATCAAAAAAGATTTTTAACCAAAACCAATAAAACAAAATATCAATTCCACAAGACAAACAAACTATGAACAAACTATATTGAAAATGAATGCTTTTATCAAAACAACTCACACTAGCAAATTAGGAATTACCAAAAAAAATAACTTACAAATCAAAATATTCAACCTACTAAGTTACGGTCACTTTTTATTGCCCGCCGTCGATCGCCGATTTCAGATTTTTTGCGTTGGTTTACCTAGAAGTGGATCACACTCTTTAGCTCATCTTTTTGAACCTTTTTACGCAGCTAAACACGAGCCATTGAAACAATTAACTGTGGCTAACATTATAGACTGGACTAATGGCAAACATTCGGATTTTAAGATGCGTTCGATATTAGCCAATCGCGATAAATATCTAAAATTGGAACTAGAATCGTCTCATTTTCTACATCATGTTATCGAATTGCTGGTGGATATTTTTCCCAAGGCTAAGTTTATTCTGACCATTAGAGAGCCAGTTTCTTGGTTAGTTTCCGAGGTCAATCAAAATTATACTAGTCGCAACTCAGATTTTTGGGGAACTTTGCAGAATTTTAGATATGGTTGCTATGGCAACGAGTATATTAATAAAAGTCTTATTGATATTCCTAATGTATATCCTATCTCTAATTATTTCTCATATTGGAAAGACCATATTAATAAAATAATAGATAATGTGCCAGCAGAGAGATTATTAGTAATAGATACTTTTGAGATTACAAATAGCTTAAACGAAATAGCTTCGTTTACAGGTTCAAATCAAGACAATTTTACTCAAGAAAAATCTTGGTCTGGCAAAAGAAAGTCCGAACTAGATTTATATGACTTGTTAGAAAAATCTCAAGTTTTATCTCAAGCAGAAGAACATTGTGGAGATTTTATTCAAGAAAAAGTTCCTTTTCTTTCAAAGCACTGTTCGTTTCTGCAATAGTTTTATTTATCTAATATCGTTGTAAGTCTGAAATAATGTTGATGCATTCAATGAAATCATTAATTCCCTATCTCAAATTTAGAGATGTTGGAGTGACTAACGGACAAAAAAATATTTTTATTTGGCGATCGCTTTTTTGCTTTGTTACACCTCAGGTTACTAGTGACGAACAAGCAATTAGAAATTTAAAGGTAAGTAAATAGTAACTAAAAATAGCCCAAAAGTATATTGGCGCACCAATCAAACGGCTTTAAAGAGTATATTGTTAACTAAGTAATCGTGTCACCTCTGAAATTTTAGTTTTCTCCTTTTAGCGCAGTTTATTATATTTTAAATTTGTAAATTTAATCGATCAATCATTCAGAATAATCAATCGTTTTTTCCATATTTAGTTATTTAATGAGATAAGAAATGAAAAATAAAGTTTTCGGCTTAGGATTAAGTAAGACAGGGACATCTTCTCTAACTAGGGCTTTGACTTTGCTAAGTTATAAGTCAGCTCACTTTGTTAAGGTTCACGAGTTTGATCGCTATGATGCGATTACCGACACCCCTATCCCTGTGATTTACCAAGCTCTAGATCTTCAGTATCCCCAGGCGAAATTTATTTTGACCACCAGAGATGCGGATGATTGGGTTAAGTCTTTCCAAAATCATATCCAGCGTCAAGAATGGACAAAGAGATATCCAAAAATGCGGAGTGACGCTCTTTTAGCAACCATGCAGCTTTATGGAACCATTCATTTTGATCGCGAGAAGTTTTTAGCTGGTTACAAGCGATATCATCAGGAGGTAAAAGACTATTTTGCTGGCAGGGAAAGCAATTTTTTAGTTATGGATATTTGTCAGGGTGATGGATGGGATAAACTTTGTCCTTTTCTAGGTGTTCCTATTCCCGATGCTCCTTTTCCAGTTAAAAACGCCAAGAAAAATATTACCAAAACCAAGCAAATTGCTAGCCGCTTTCTTCACAATGCAGGTTTGATTGGTTCGTAAACTTATTTTCTATTCTTAACAACAGCGAATTTTTTCTGTTTCAATGCATTTAGAAATGTCATTTGAGCTAGAAACTCTTTACTATGTCAAATTCTAGAGATCAAGAAATAAAAATTCAAAGAGAATATTATACTCAAACCGCACAAGAGTATGATTCTGTTCACGTCAACGAAAGTGACGAACATTTTTTTGCTTTATCTTTCATGCTCTCCACTTTAGACAATTTGAATATCAAATCAATTTTGGATGTTGGCTCTGGAACAGGTAGAACTATCAAGTATATTAAAGAACATCGACCTGATATTAAAATTTTGGGTATAGAGCCTGTTGCAGAATTAAGGGATGTTGCCTATAGTCACGGCATCGGCGAGAAGGAATTGATATTTGGCGATGCTACTAACTTGTCTTTTCAGGACAATGAGTTTGATTTGGTGTGTGAATTTGGGGTATTGCACCATATCAAAGAACCTCAACAAGCTGTATCAGAGATGCTTAGAGTAGCCAAAAAATCTATTTTTATTTCTGATACTAACCATTTTGCTCATGGCTCTGAATTTATACGTGGAGCTAAGTATTTTCTCAAAAGCCTTAAGCTTTGGAAATTTGCTCATTTAATTAAAACCAAGGGGAAAGGTTACACCATATCAGAAGGGGATGGTTTGTCTTATCCCTACTCAGTATTTGATAACTATCTTCAGATTGAAGAGCAATGTCAAAATATTCACTTGTTGGGTACTAAGAAAAGTCGGATTAATTTATACCGTACTGCTTCTCACGTGGCTCTTTTAGGAATTAAATAGCTAATACTTGATGGTGAGTTACCTTCGTTCTAATTTACTGGTTTTTAGCTGCACGCCCTGAAGGGGCGAAATCTCGCCTAGCGACGCTTTCAAAGCTTTGCTTTGTGCGCTCTTAGCTGTTGATAAAACCTGAAAATTTTAGTTTTTTAGTTAGAGGGTCAGAAAAATTTCATCTTTAAAAAACGTATTTGAAGGATTTTCTGATTTTTTAATTCACATTAGACGTAACTAGTGGATAAGTTAATGTTATATTGGCATTAACTTATCTACTAGCAAAAGTATCGTATTCAAAGATAGTTATTTAATTATTTTCCTCTTCTTCAACTATCAGTAAACGAGGATAATCCTTCGTTTCCAAATTAACTTTTAATTTATTGCCACTTTGTTTGAAAGAAACGTTTGGTAGATACTCATCCTCCAACGGATCGTATACTTTCAAATTGAGGTTTGGTGAATTAAATCCCTTAACAGTTAGCTGATATTCTTCTGCATCCAAATTTTCCTTGAGATCTCTAGTCATTACATAGTAAGGAATGACAAATTTGCGATCGCTTACTTGATATGGAAGAAAAGTAAATACTTCCCTATTGTATAAATTAGGATGCTTTTTAGAGCCGTCACCTTTAAACTGGAAGTTGTTATGGTCATCTTTAATAGAAACAACTTCCAACTGTCTAATCTTGGTTAAGTTTGGCTCTAGACCATCCTTCATTTGTTCTACTATACGATTGGTTGTTAGCAAAACTGGGGATACATATTTTTTCTCTAGCAGAGGATAGTTTTTGTTCCCTTGAGCAGCATATTCGGCAAAATTAGCCTGAACAATTCCATAACCTTTGTTCTTACCCAAAGCATTGTATAAATAGACTCTTTCCGCTCCTTTATTAAGGTAAAAACAAAAATAGCGCATTGCTGCCTTAGCTTTTAGTATCAACGCTTCATCTT
>CAKZYI010000087.1 GCA_937884735.1 uncultured Pleurocapsa sp. | reverse complement strand
AGAAGGTAATGGAGGAAATATTGATATTACTACTAACGGGCTTTTTGGCATAGAAGCAAGAAGCTTTCAGGCAGTTGACAATAGCAATAACATCGATGCTTCTTCCCAGCTTGGTTTGGATGGCACAGTAGCAATTAACGAATTAGATGTTAATCCCACAGAAGCTTTAGAAGAATTACCTATAGAAATACTCGATGTCACTGGGTTGGTAGCGCAAAATCTTTGTCGGCAAGGAAAAGGTAGCGAATTTATAGTCACGGGAAAAGGCGGTGTGGCATCCAATCCTCTTCAGGTAAGAGATGGCACAACAGACGAGGTAGATTTGGTGCAACCTGCCAAAGATCCTGAAAAAAACACCAGTAGGGGCAATTCGCAAATCACCCTTACAAATACAGATACAAAGCCAGAAATTATCGAAGCCCAAGGATGGATAGTTAACGATCGCGGTAATCTGGAATTAATTGCCCAAAAAACCGATACTAATACTTATTATCAGCCTAAAAGCGATCGAGTTTGTCAAAAATATTAATTATTCATCATTAATCATTTGTCATTAAATATTGAGTACAAAGATATGGCAGAAATTGAAGTAAAACAGTTAAGTATTCGAGATAAAAATGAGGTTGTTACAATTTTGTTTAATGCTTTTAGGTCAAGTCCAATAATGAATTATTTCTTTGGCGATAAATATCAAAAGTCAGGTAAATATTTAATGCAATACATATGTGATTTAGCAGAGATTTCCGATTCATTTTTATTAGGAGCTTTTTTAAATGGCGAATTAAAAGGTGTTGCTTCTATAACTCCATCAGAAAGTGAGCGAAATAGCCAAACAGAAGCTATTGATTCTTTAAACGAGCAACTCGCGATCGCAGTTGGTGAAGATGTTATTTTAAGAATTGAAAAATACTCTCAAGTTAAAAAGATTAATGTGCCAAAACAATCACATTTTTACCTGGATATTCTTGGAGTTATGCCTGAATATCAAGGGCAAGGAATTGGCAAGGCAATAATCAAAAAGTTGCACAAAATATCTCAAGAATCTTATCAATCTTACGGCGTTGCTCTAGAAACTGGAACTGAAAATAATGTAAGTATTTATCAACACCTGGGCTATTTAATTACAGCTACAACTAATATAGATAACACTAAATTTTGGTTTATGTTTCAACCTAATAATGCGTAGAACATTGCGAGGGTATTTAGTAGTTTTATTTAGTTTAGCTTTAGGACTGGCGATCGCAGCTAAAGTTATTGCGACACCTGCAAAAGTTAACAACGATATTTCTTTAGTCGATCACGCTACGGTTTTATATCGACAAGAACGGTATTTTGATTCTAGTCAAGTATGGCAGCAAGCGGTTAATTACTTTGAGCAAAAACAAGATGTTTTAAATCAAGTAATGGCGTTGAGCAATTTATCTTTGACGCAACAAAAGCAAGGGGCATTAAGCACTTCTGAAAAAACAATTTACTCTGCTTTAGAAATACTCGATTCTCTACCTCAGACCAATACTCAAAAACGTATTTTGGCTAATAGTTTAGATATAAAAGGGAGTATAGAGCGATCGCAAGGAAAGGCGGAGTTAGCTTTATCAACTTGGCAACAGGCAGAGGAGATTTATCGAGAATTAATAAGCGATCACTCCATTATGAGCAATCAAATTAATCAAGCTCAAGCTTTGCAAGACTTGGGGCATTATCGTCGCGCCAATAAGCTTTTAGGTATAGTTGTCGAAGAATTAAACAGCCAAGAAAATTCTGCTAAAAAAGCTACTGCTTTGTTGAGTTTGGGCAATACTTTAAGGAATACAGGTAATTTGGAAAGATCTTTAGATATATTAAAACAAGCTGCCACTATTGCTAAAGAATTAGATGATTTTGAAACAGAAAAAAACATTCTACTTAGTGTAGGAAATACAGTATTTCGCTTGGGCGATCGCCTCGATTTAAATAACAATATTTCTACAAATTATAATACCTCTCAATGTTTAGCAGAGAATAATTTATCAAATAAAAACTCTTTATATAAACAAGCAATAAACTGCTATCAACAAGCCACTTTAACTAATAATTTAACTACCAAAACCAAAGCCCAATTAAACTTACTCAGTCTAATAGTAAACAACAGTATCGTTAATAATCAATCCTTGCCCGATTTGGTGGCAAAGATAACAACCAATTTAGATCAACTACCAGTAACTCGCAGCACGATTTACGATCGCCTTAATTTAGTCCAAAATTTACTTTGCGATCAACCAAACACAACTAAATACTCTTCCCCTTTAATGCAGCAATGTATCCCAAAAGAAAATAATCTTATTTACTGGAATGAAATCGAAGCTCAAGCCAATATTGCCCGACAGCTAGCCCATCAGTTGCAGGATAAACAAGCCCAAGCCTATGCCAAGGGTTATTTGGGTGCGATATATCTGCAAAGAGGAAAACTACCCCAGGCATCAAAATTAACTCGACAGGCGATCTTAAATAGCAATATTACTTCAGACTCTGTATATCTTTTGCAATGGCAGCTAGGACGCATTTATCAGGCGCAAAACCAACAAAAACTGGCAATAGAAGCTTATAACTCCGCCTTCAATAGCTTACAAACATTGAGAGCCAATTTACTCGCCACCAACCCCACTACCCAATTTGCATTTCGCGATCGCATTGAGCCTTTGTATCGAGAAAGGGCAGCATTACTGCTAGATAATAACCCTTCTCAAGCAAATTTAATTGCAGCCCGCGATACTATTGAAGCTTTGCAACTAGCACAGTTAAATAACTTTTTTCGCGAAGCCTGCATCGATGCCAAACCTGAGAATATAGAAAATATAGACAGTGATGCAGCCGTAATCTACTCTATTATTTTACGCAATCGCCTGGCAATAATTCTCTCCCAGTCAGGACAACCCCTAAAATACTACCAAACCCCGATTACACCCCAACAAATCGATCGCGTTTTTACCAGTTTTTACACCAATCTCAGTCCGTTTCTAGCAATTGCCGACCCTCTACAGCCCAACCAAACCCTATACAACTGGCTAATTCGCCCTCTAGAAAACCAACTACAGCAAAACCAAACTAAAACCCTAGTCTTTGTCCTCGATGGCGCGCTGAGTGGTATTCCAATAGCTGCATTACACAATGGCAAACAATATCTAGTAGAAAAATACAGCCTGGCACTCACCCCTGGCTTACAACTATTAACCCCTTCTTTCAATTCCCAGAATATCCAAACCATAGCAGGAGGATTAACTGCATCCCGTCAGGGTTTCGAGTCTTTACCCAACGTGGAAACTGAAGTAAATCAAATAGCCTCTCTAGTACCTGCTGAAATACTATTAGATCGAGATTTTACTCAAGACAAATTGCGATCGCAAATCAATTCCCAACCCTATCCCGTAGTCCTTTTAGCCACTCATGGACAGTTTTCCTCTCGCGCTGAAGATACCTTTTTGCTTACCTGGAGCGATCGTATCAACGTCAAAGACCTCGATCTCCTGTTAAAAGACAGAGATATGACCCAAAATACACCCATCGAACTACTTATCTTGAGTGCTTGTCAAACCGCTACGGGAGATAAACAAGCAGCCTTGGGTTTAGCAGGAGTGGCAGTGCGATCAGGTGCGCGCAGTACTGTTGCTACTCTTTGGTCGATTCAAGACGATTCTACCGCCCAATTTATGAGCGAATTTTATCGGGCTTTAACTACATCCAAAACCAAAGCCCAAGCATTACGCCAAGCACAATTAAAGTTATTACATAACCCTAAATACGAACATCCTTTTTATTGGTCTGCTTTTGTTTTAGTGGGTAATTGGCTTTAATCATCGAACATTACTACTTTCTGGCGTGGGAATGTTGTTCTACAGTAAAAAGCTGTGCCACCATTTCTGCGCGAGAGGAAACTTCCAACTTGCGAAACATGCGTTTGAGAGCTTGTTTGACAGAATTGATTGTAATCCAAAGCTCGCGACCAATTTCTGCATTGGTTTTTCCCTTAGCAACTAATTCAGCAATCTCTAATTCGCGAGGTGTCAACACGGTAATTAGAGATGCTCCCTGACCGCCCCTGTATTGAGCAGATTTTACCGTCGCCGACCAAACTGATAAATGCAGGCAAATAGCACTAAGATCGGCTAAATTTTCAGTATCAAAAGCAGCCATAGATTTTTTGCGGGTACAACCCACCACACCCACCAATTGACCGCGATTAACAATTGGTCCTGCCATCACGTGCCAATGGTCGGGTCGAGGACAAATGATTTGCCAAGTTTTGGGTGATGTTACCATCTCTTCGTGAACGGGGGCATGACGTTCGGCTAGGTAACGCGCTACGGGATTATGCTCGGTAGACAGAGCAATTTTGAAAGTATATATAAATCTAGAATCATTCATCAGGAGATCAAAGAAAAATACTCCCGATCGCGTAGCAGTGAAATATTCGCCGATTTGCGGTGCGAGGCGCGATCGCAACTCCGATTCGTTTTTTACTCGATCTATCTCTTTAAATAGAATCTGTAGTTCAGTCATATGTTGTCTTGAAGAGTACCCGATTGAGTACTAGGCGCAATAGGCTGTTGTCCCTAGTATAAAAGATAGATTTCATTCGAGACTCGCGCCGACAAGAAAAGCTTATAGTTTGCCGTAACTAGGCGCAAAACAAAGGCGATTCTGTTTGCCCCATGTACCCTCGAAGCAAGTATTCTTAGAAAATAAATTTATGACTAACTCCGAACATTACGTTATTGGCTTGGTAATATATCCTGGCATGACCGCACTAGATATTGTTGGACCGCAACAAGTGTTTGGCGGCTTGCCAAATGTCAAAATCCATCGAATCTGGAAAACTTTAGATGCGATCGCCACGGATGACGGCATGAGAATCTTACCCGATACAACCTTTGCCAATTGTCCAACCTTAGATCTATATTGTGTCGGCGGAGGTATGGGGCAGCCAGCAGTAGTAAACGACGATGAAGTAATTAATTTTTTCCGCCAACAAAGTAACGTTAAATTTATCACCTCTGTCTGTGGCGGTTCGGAATTTTTAGCCAAAGCAGGACTACTCGAAGGATATCGGGCTGCTACTCACTGGGCGATGCGAGATAAGCTGGCGGAGTTGGGTGTTGAGGTAGGTACGGAGAGAGTAGTAGTCGATCGCAATCGTTACACTGGCGGAGGTGTTACCGCAGGAATTGATTTTGCTTTGACGGTTGCTGCTGCACTTTATGGTGAGGAAACTGCCAAAATAAATCAACTTTTGATGGAGTACAATCCAGATCCACCATTCGATGTCGGTTCGCCTGAAAAAGCAGGAGCAGAACTCGTAAACAAGGCTATTGCCTACGCCACGGAAAATCTATTCAAAGATAAGGAGAGCAGTCTATTATAACTACAAATTCGACCCACTGACTCCTAAGATTAATATTGATTTGCGATCGCAATATTATGCGATCGCAAATCAATTCTCATTTTTACCTACCTGGAGCGATCGCACAAATGTCAAAAACCTCAATCTCCTAAGACAGAGACATTACCCAAAATACGCCCATTGAACTACTTATTGTTTTATTACCTACTATAAATAAAGCTTAAATATTCCCGATAGCCACAAATCAAATTATCTCTAACATCAAAAGAAATTGCTGCTTGGTTTTGATAGGGATTACCAGACATTAAACCTTGAGACTGAACTTCAAAAACTACAGTAGTTTCATTGCTAGTAATTCTTTCTACAGTTAAATATAGCCCTTCAGTAAAAACCTGGGTCGATACATAGTTAAAAAAACGTTCTGCTTTATCCTTGCCAATATTTCTTCCTTGAAAAGGAGCGATAGGAAATGAAAAAGTAAAGTCCTCAGTCAACATTGCCAAAAAATTGTCCCATTCTCCCGATGCCAAACCATGACTAAAATAGTCAAAAGCTTGTTTTGCGATCGCTATATTATTCATCATAAAACCTCAATTACGATTTTTCGGCAACAATAAATTCAACGACATACTGATAATACTTAATAGTCCAACTCTATCTATGGAAAATACGTCAGCTTTAAGACTCCATCGACTCCCAAGATTCATATTCTACTAACTTGGGACTTTCCCATTGAGCAAACTGTTGAGGGTGCTAGCTTTTTGTGGTTAACTCAATGTTCACTTAATTCTAGACAATACCTGTAAATCCCATTCATCTAAAGTTACAGGAGTACCATTACGGATTAATTCTGAAAAATCTTCATTCGGCACCATCATACACAAAGCATACAAACGATCTTGTCCTGTATTCCTCAAATAATGAGTACCTGTTTTGGGCATCAAGATACTATCCCCAGCTTGCAAAAGAGTTTCCTTGCCATCGCACACTGCCATTCACTCACCTTGAAGGATAAAAAACATTTCTACGG
>CAKZYI010000086.1 GCA_937884735.1 uncultured Pleurocapsa sp. | reverse complement strand
CGCTACAAAACAGGGCAATAGCAACTAATTATCAGGGGCAAGGGTATCCTAGAAAGCTAGAAGATTTAATACCTGCTAGGTCAACAACTATAGCTAATATCAAACTAGATCCTACTCTAAAAGACATCCCCTGGTTAGGTGGCAATTCAGTTGATATACAAGATGTCTCAAATAAATTAAAACAGATTTTAGAAAATGCGATCGATGCAGTTAAAGATGACAGTATTGAAGAGTATTTAAAACTCAGAGATATTTATCGCAGAGATATGTTGATGCTGTCTTTATCTCAAAAAAATGACTGGGGAATAAGAACACAATCAAAGTTACTAATCCTACCTAATTACTATCAGCATTTTAAACAACATTTACCCCAGATAAAATTGCCTGTAGAGATTAGGGGCGCATTATATACAGATTGGGGGATAGCAATGGCAGCATGCCAGGTTGGAGATGTAGCCCGTGCTACGAAAATCAAGCCCCATAAAAAGCCAGAGTCTGAAGTAGAACATTTTGCTCAGACTTTTATTACTTATCATGAAGGCTGTTACTATTTACAAAATCAGTCTTGGCGTAAAGCAATCAAATATCTACAAGAAATTAAATCAGAAATAAAAATTAGGCTTAGTTGGTCTAATGAAATAGATCGTCTTTGTGAAATACAGCGTCAACAAATAGCAGAATTTGAAGAACATTTAAAATTTAGCAAATTCTGGTATTTATTAATAGGTAGTAAAGCATCTAAAGCTTACTATGTTGAATATCAATCAATGCAAATAGGCTTAAATGCAGATAATAAAAAAATCAGCTGTCAACAGGCAATTAATAAATTAAAAGAATTACAAAACATTGATTCCAATAATCCAGTCAATTTTAATATTATTAAGACTTTATCCATAAACTTGGAGTTAGAAAAAATTAATCGCCTGTGGGAACAAAGCAAATATGAAGAAGCCGTACAGATTGCTAAATATTCATCCCATGAAAAAGTGCGTTTTGCAGTTGCCGAAGTGTGTTTAGAAATAGTACTAGAAATATTGCAAAGCGGTAATCTAACCACAGAATCAATTAAATCTTTGCAGCAGATAACCAAATGGGCTTATGAACTTTGTCCAAGAGAACCCCTATTTCAGGCAACCTATAGCCAGCTTAGACAACTAGGAATATACCATTAAAATGAACAAATCAGAATTTACGCCCAACCCTTATGATGTCTTAGAAGTATCCCCTGGAGCATCAAATAAAGAGATAACTATAGCCTTTGCTATGGCAATGAAAAAGCGTAAATATCCCCCAAGTGCGATCGCTATAGCCCGTAAAAGCCTAATGAATCCTCAAACAAGAATCATTGCCGACTATTTACGTCCAATCCTTGCCGTTGATCGGCGTTTCAAACACAGCGATTTTGCTATTTTAGATACCCCCGCACCAAAAATAGAGTTTCTCCCAGAATTCAACAGTCTAGAAGAAAACATCAGCAAAGGCGATCGCATTTTAGAAGGTGATAAAAGATTAGGTGCAGTTTTATTTTCCCAGTCCCCAATTAAAAAATAATCAATAATTGACAACAAAATTATGACTAACAACAATAATATTCCTGTTTTCCAATTAAATGAAGCACAAAAAAATAAAATTCAGCAAGAAATAGGTAATTTGCTCAAAGAAAAAATGTCTCTCAAACAATCTTTAAAGCAGAAAAGCGAACAGTCAGAATCAGAAAAAGAAGAACTATTTCTAGAATTACTAGAAGTTTTTGATGCCCTGGAATTTTTTCTTAACTATATTGAAGAACATCGCGATCCTAGTCCCAAATTTTTTGAACGCTTGCCAAAATCTATTGGTACTATCCAAAAGAAACTATTAAAAATCCTAGAAAAAAGACAAGTAAAATCGATCGCGCTTCTGGCTACCAAACCTGACTATACTATCTGCCAAGTAGTAGATCGCGAAGAAAGAGAAGATTTAGAAGAACAAACTATCACTAAAGTCGTCCGTCAAGGCTTTCAAGTAAAGTCAAAAATATTACGCCCAGTGGAAGTTATCACTTCTAAAAAGCCATCTAGCTAGAAAAGCAGAGATACTCAAACCCCTCCATCTATGTTTTTGAATGGAACTTAGAATACAACATCGCTTTGACTGGCTTATTCCCCATAACATGCTGCTCGATCACCATTGCTACCTCATCAGGATGAACCTGAGAATACCAAATAAGCTCTGGCTCTACCAATACCATAGAACCATTTCCACACTGTCCCAAACAAGGAACAGAAATTAACTCTACATCTGGCGATAAATTTTGCTGAAAATTTTCAAATACCCGATTTGCATCATATTTACGACAGCTACGCCCACGACATACTATTATTCTTCGTTTTGAAGATTGCTGAAGATCGTTAATTGATGGTAAGTGGACTTTTGAACTCATAACTGCTCGTTAAAGGTAAATAGTCAATATCTGTAACAGTAATATTATCCTTTTTATATTTTCCTCTAGGAATATCTTAATTTTTGCTGCCAAATATTAATTTTTTGAACTTCTTAGGTATATCAACTAAAAGTGAATGCTAGCTTAATCCTTAATGACATTTGGATCTTGAATAGTCTCCGCGATACACAATAAAAAACATTATATTTCTTCTAAATCCAAGTCATAACTCAAAAAAACTTAACTAAGGAAGTAGCAAGTGGTCACAATACCCCATCAATCTAAATCTACGGCTCACGAACACCATCACCATCATGAGTCAGAACACAATCAGAGCGAGCGCGTAGCAGTATTGTTAATGGGCTACGGTGAGGTAGAAAGCTATGAAGACTTTGCCAACTATAACGAACAGGCATTAAACCTTCTAACGGCTAAATTTGCTCCCGTGCCTACTTGGATCTATCCTGCAATCGCCAAACTCCTAGCAATCTTCGATCTGCACGAATGGAGTCATCAGCATGACAATTTTATTTCTCCCCACAATGCCATCTTTGAAGAACAAAGAGCAGGAATTGAAAAAGAAATTCAAGCAACTTGGGGAGAAAAAGTTAAAGTTTTCAAAGCATTTAACTTTTGTGCCCCCCATCTACCCGAACAGGTATTAGAAGAGATTAAAGACCAAGGATTCGATAAAATCTTGATTTATCCCTTGCTAGTCGTTGATTCTATCTTTACTAGTGGTATCGCAGTAGAACAAGTTAACAAAGCTTTAGCTCATCAAGCTGATAGTGAGTCTCATTGGCTCAAAAGCTCTCGCTATATTCCTTCTTTCTTCAACAAGCCAGACTATATCAAACTACTGGCTCAGATGGTAGAAGAAAAAATCGAGGAAGAATTAGCCCAAGGACATTTGGCTTCTCAAATCGGTATCATCCTAATGAATCATGGCTGTCCCCATAAAGCCAAAGGCTTCACTTCTGGAATTGACGAAAGCCAAGCTTTATACGAACTAGTTAGAGAACAATTGATCAGCAAATATCCTTTAATTTCTGTCGGCTGGCTCAACCACGACACTCCATTAATTGAATGGACACAGCCCAATGTCAAACTAGCTGCTCAAAACCTGATGGAATTAGGTGCAACTTCTATTGTCATGATGCCCATTGGCTTTGCCACAGAAAACCACGAAACTCTTTTAGATGTAGATCATATTATCCATCATCTACAGCATAAGCATTCTGATGTGACCTTTATTCGGATGCCTTGTGTCAATAGTCGTCCCGAATTTATGCGTATGGCAGCAGATTGGGCAAACCCTCAAATTAAAGCTTTGCTAGAAGAATCTGGCACTATAGTCAATCCTCAATTAGCAAAGGAACCAGCTCACCAGCACCATCATCGTCATTAAACTTTTTTGTATTCTTTTTTAAATGAAGCGATTGTCTTAGATTTCAAATAGGGCAATCGTTTTTTTTGATCAATTAATTTCTAATTTTATAACAAATAATTTTCCTGTACGTATTTTTTGGCAGTAGCGCGATCGCCTATTTTTCCATCAAGAGTAGCAGCTAAAACATCGTCTAGTATTTGTTTATATAACTTTCCTGGTTTGTAACCTAGAGTTTTTAAGTCATTGCCAGTTAATAATGGTTTTACCTGGGATAATTTTGTAATGTATTGCCATACTACGTGACGAATATTTTTCCTACTTCTGGCTGCAAATAGAATAAGTGTCAGGGGTTTATATGACTGTAGCAATTGATAAATTTGGCTAGGGGAATTTGAGTTTAATAGTTGGGGTGCAATTTCTGTCTCCCATATTTCTAGCTGTTCTAACCTTTGCAGACTATCTTTGGGTAATTGTAAATTTTGAGCTACTTCCAATCTTTGGGCAGATGCCAAATAAGCAATAAGTACTTCCAATCGAATCAACCAAGGTTGAACACTGGGAACATCTATATAAAACAGCCAGCGAGATACACAAGCGACCTGCCAAGCGAGAGTTTTAGTTAAAACTAAATCCTGATGCAAACAGCTTAAGGCGTTTAATTTGGCCAGCAATTTTAAAGCAGGTTTCCAGTAGTTAGCCTGAAGAATATATTTTAATTCTGCCCGAAGTCTAGTAGTCAGTGCGGGGGAAGCGCGATCGCTTATTCTCAATTCTTGATAAACACCACTTTTGATTGCATAGTCAATATATTCTTCTGTTTGAGGCTCAATAACAAAGCCAAGGCGCACTGCAAACCGAACCGCCCGATAAATGCGAGTAGGATCTTCAATAAAACTATTGGCGTGAAGCACTCGAATATTGCCAGCTTCCAAATCGATTAAACCGCCAAAAAAGTCTAGTAAATCTCCTTTACGGGAAAATTCGCCCCGTTTTGGAGATTTACTA
>CAKZYI010000085.1 GCA_937884735.1 uncultured Pleurocapsa sp. | reverse complement strand
GGGTAACATGTATCAGGTATCGGGTAATGTGTAATGTCAGTTATATATATCTATAGCTCCAAAATTATCACTTTTTTAAATCACATTTGAACATCAATATAAAAAGCCAATGAGTCAGAATAATCCTTTAATAAGTATCGGAGTACCCGTATACAACGGCGCAAATTTTATCAAAGAAGCTTTGGATTCAATTTTGAGTCAAACCTATGAGAATTTTGAGCTAATCATTTCTGATAATGCCTCGACAGATGAAACCGAACAGATTTGTCGGGAATACGCGAGCAAAGATTCTCGCGTCCATTACCATCGCAGCCAACAAAACTTAGGTGCAGCTTGGAACTTTAATCGCGTTGTTGAATTGTCTTCGGGTAAGTATTTTAAGTGGGCTGCTCATGATGACGTACTCGCTCCAGATTTTTTGCTTATGTGTGTTGAGGTTCTAGAACAAGATCCTGCTCTAATTTTATGTCACTGCCAAGCAAAAGTTATTGACGATCGCGGCAACGTTTTAGAGGAGTACAAAGTCAAGCTAAATACCAATTCACCCAAACCCCAGGAGCGTTTTCATGAGCTTCTTCATCAACACCTGTGTTTTCCCATTTTTGGCTTGATACGTATCGATATCCTCAAAAACATCGATTCTCCTATGGGTAACTACTCCCATGGAGATGGAATTTTGTTGTTAAAATTCGCTCTTCTCGGTCGGTTTTATGAAATCCCCGAATACCTGTTCTTTTACAGAAAACACGCACAACAATCAATCAGCCTCTTCTCGCAAAATTTCTTAGTTTACAACGACAAAGATTCCAAACAATCAATCGAACTGTTTCCTGATTTTCATGCCTATGCTGTGTGGTTTGACCCAGCTAAAAAAGGAAAGATCTTATTTCCCCATTGGCGAATCTTCAGTGAGTGTTTGAGTACTGTATGGTCAGCTCCCATAAGTTGGTACGAAAAAATCCTTTGCTATCTCTCTGTAATTAAGCAGTGGAACGGGGGAACAATTCTGCTAATTAAAGATTTATTGGTCGTTTTTCCGCAAATTTTCCACAAATTGAAGACATTTACCAATTTAAAGTTAACGCGATCGCGAACTTAGGGTCTACTTTCATCTACATTTATTTGCCATCAAACTTCTGACTCCTGTACAGACAAGGCATGCCTTGTCTCTAATGACTACATGCGGCTAAAGCCTTTGTCCTAAAGGATACCGCTTCGCATATGACTTCCGAACAAACATGACTGATAATAGCTCCAAAAACAAATATAGGATTAACGTAATTACGGGACAGGGTGGTGCTGGACATTACGCAACCTATCACGCGATTAAGGCGATCGCCGAGCAACGACAACTGCCTTGGCAGTTCCAAGTCACTGACATGGATGAGATTATTACCAAGTTGTCTCAACAAAACAAGGTTAAGAACGCCTACGGCGTATTTGGTTTTTCAGCCCACGACCTCTACAACAGTATGGTTAAAAAGGGTTGGACGTGGCTGTGGCTTTTGATGATGCGTCTTAACAAATTATTAGTCAGGCTCAATTACAAGATGGGTGTCAGCCTTTTTGAGCAACGTTGGCGCAAACAGCAGTCCGATCTGATTGTTTCGGTGATGCCTTTATTCAACAAAGTAATTTGGGAGAGTATCCAAAAAGCAAAACCAGGTACTCCTGTAGTGACAATTTTGACAGATTTTGCCGATTGTCCTCCCGCATTTTGGAGTGAACCAGAAACAGATAATTATCTGGTCTGTGGTACAAAAAAAGCAGTACAACAGGCTCGATCGCTTGGTGTGAAAGACGATCGCATTGTTAAAACTTCGGGACTGGTGATACACCCTAACTTTTACGAACCAGTTTCCTGGGATCGAGATAGTCAGAGACAAAAATTAGGTTTAGCCCCCGATTGTCCCACGGGTTTAGTAATGTTTGGCGGTAACGGCTCTCAGGTGATGCTCGATATTGCCCAGCGTTTGGAGTGTTTTCAAGATAAATTGCAGCTTATCTTTCTTTGCGGACGCGATCGCGAATTAGCGACCGCACTCCGTCAGAGTAAGGGTAGTCAAAAGCGATTTGTAACTACCTTTACTAAAGACATTCCTTACTATATGCGACTTGCCGATTTTTTTATTGGCAAACCAGGTAACGTCAGCATCAGCGAAGCACTGGTAATGAAGCTACCCGTAATTACAGAAGGTAATGCTTTAACAATGGCTCAAGAAAAATATTGCTGCGAATTTATAAAGGAAAAAAATTTTGGGATTGTCATCTCTAACTTTCGGCATATTAAACAGGCTGTTGCCAAGTTAATTCAACCAGAAAATTATGCTCGCTATCGGGCTAATTTGGATGACTTTAACAACCAAGCTGTATTTGAAGCGGTCGATTTTTTGCAAACAATCCTCGAACAGCGATCGCAAGTAACAGCTAGGCGATCAAAACCTGTTGGCACGAGATAGAAGTCTTATCGTCGCTTTGGTTAGTTATTAGTCATTAGTCATTAGTCATTAGTCATTAGTCATCAGTTGTTAGTTATCAGTCATTAGTAGTCAATTGGTACTAAAAACTAAAAACCAGAGTCTCTGTTCTTTAGGGCAGAAAGTGTCAAATGAAGAGAACCAAAAAAAGTTAATCATGCAATATATATCAGATGAAAAAAAATCTGCTAACACCTTTAAAAAAGAGCTAGAAATAGCTCAAGGGAGATCTGCAACCGACAATCTGGCTAGTTTAGGAGGCACGCCAGTACGCACCGAACCTTATCCAGAATGGCCCATTATTGATCGCCGAGATGTGGAGGCGGTAACAACAGCGGTTGAGTCTGGGCGGTGGGGAGGTTCTCCTTATCCTGGTGCTCAAACTGTAGCCTTCGCCAACAAGTTTGCCAAAATGCAGGGTGGTGGTTTTGCAGTACCGATGGTCAACGGCACGGTCACAATGGAAGTGGCTTTGCGAGCGGTTAGTATTGGCTGGGGAGATGAGGTGATTGTTCCCGCTTATACATTCCAAGCAACTGCTACCGCGCCGATGGCTGCTGGGGCTATCCCAGTAATTGTGGATATCGATCGCAACACCTACTGTATCGATCCTGTAGCCATTGAAAAAGCGATTACAGACAAAACTAGGGCAATTATTCCCGTTCACTTAGGGGCGCAAATGGCAGATATGGATGCCATTATGGCGATCGCCGAACGGCACGATCTAATCGTTATTGAAGATTGCGCCCACGCCCACGGTGCGATGTGGAAGGGACGAGGTGCGGGTACTATCGGGCATTTTGGCTCTTTTAGCTTTCAATCATCGAAAATTTTAACCACTGGCGAAGGTGGTGTACTGCTGTGTCGTACCCAAGAATTAGCCGAACGAGCAGCCAGCATTATTAACTGCGGTCGTCCCACCCAATTACAAGCACCAGAAGCAACGCCAGCAAATAGTAATTCGCAAACGGTTCGGGCATTTATGGATCTGAGCAACCAGGAACGAGTTTCTACCCTGGGGACAAATTGCCGCATGACAGAAATTCAGGCTGCTCTGGGCAATGTAGCTTTGGAGCGTTTCCCCGAACAGGTAGCGCAGCGTGAGGCGATGGTGAATTACTTAGAAGAAAGACTAGTAGAAATCCCTGGTATACGACTTCTAAAAAAGGATACACGCCATAGCAGACGCTCATTCTATAAGTATATTTTTGCCATAGAACCCAAAGTATTTGGTGCCAAACACGATGCAGTTTGTCTGGCACTGTATCTGGAAGGGATTCCTTGCTGGACTGGCTACCCCGCAATGCATCGTTACGATCTGTTCCAACCAAAGTTATCGCGACTACCAGTTCCCAGTGCTTTCCCTCAGTATTTCGACTTCAAGGCTATGAGCTTTCCAGAAGCAGAAAGAGCTAGCCAACATGAAGCCGTTTGGCTGGATGAATCGGTGGTTCGGGCTGACAAACAAGGTGTAGATGATGTGGTGAAGGCGATCGCTAAAATTCAAGCCAACACCGTCCCTCTTGCAGTTGCTAACACCGCCAAAAAGTTAGCTGTAAAATCCTTACAATTTAAGCCTGTTAGGGCTTTGGTCGATTTTTATGTTTCCCAAAGCGATAAAGGGCTACGCCCTAGCTTTTAGCTCAATTAAATAGTGTGACAATGATTAGGTATTTATAAAAATGCTTCAAGCAACTTCCCATCCCAAAGAAAAGGTTTCGATTGATGTTCTTGTCCTACGGGGCGGTGGCGGGCATTTTGCAACCTACAATGCCTTGCGTGCAATTGTAGAACAGCAAAAACTCCCCTGGGAACTAAATGTTATTTTTGCAGATGCGATCGCAGAATCTGTGAAAGAACAAAACCAATCCCTAGATATCTCCAAGTTATTGGGAACGATTGCCGACAAATTTTACGCCTACATCCAAAAAAACGGCTGGGGATGGATTCATCTACTTACAATACACCTACACAAACTACTAATCAAACTCAAGCATAATTTAGATGTCAGTTTGCTTGAAGAAAATTGGCGCAAACAACAGCCAGATTTAGTAATTTCGGTTGTTCCTTTTCATGACAAAGCACTTTGGGAAAGTCTTCAGAAAGCAAAGTTAGATATTCCCGTAGTTACGATTCTGACCGATTTTGCTGATTGTCCCCCTGGGTATTGGATCGAACCGAAAACTAAGAATTATCTAATTTGCGGGACTGAAAAAGCTGTAGCACAAGCACGGGATTTGGGAGTAGATCGAGAGCATATTATCAGAACTTCGGGGTTAGTAATACACCCTCGCTTTTATCAGCCCATTGATGTCGCTCGCAGTCTTGAAAGACAAAAGTT
>CAKZYI010000084.1 GCA_937884735.1 uncultured Pleurocapsa sp. | reverse complement strand
GAAAATACAGTTTATGCAAATTCTGATTTAAAATCTACAGATCAATCGTCGCAGTTAAATTTATCCAGAACTCTTTTTCTGTCTCTCAAAAAAGCCTTTCTATTCACTAAACAACTTGTTCCACAAAAAGTTAAAACAGCATTAAATACACAAAATTTAAAATATAAATACTTTGATGAAAATCTTCCAGCCGATTTTGAAGATGCAAAATATCTAGAGTTAAATCCAGATGTAGCTAAAGCAGGAGTTAATGCCAGAGTTCATTATTTGTCCTGCGGTATTGAAGAACAACGTCCATATAAATAACGGGCATTACTAAATGAAGGTATGAGACTAAATCCTGTTTAGATACGATACTCTTAGGTTATGTAAAGGGAAAAGAGAAAAGGAGTTTGAGTTTTTTTAGCTCCGTATTTTTTATTTATATGTATTTTTCGCAAATCGAATTTTGATGTGATTATTAAATGATGCGATCGCAAATAGAATGATTGATCGTACCATCTAAATTTTTGTCCA
Organism: uncultured Pleurocapsa sp.; assembly: GCA_937884735.1. GTDB lineage: Bacteria > Cyanobacteriota > Cyanobacteriia > Cyanobacteriales > Xenococcaceae > Waterburya. Next base: position 4,300 of record CAKZYI010000084.1, on the reverse strand, counting down.
AAAAAAGACTAAATTAGCGTGGTTCGTTCGGGATAGTCTATAATTTTGATTGTTTGATTGTCGTTACTGATTTTTTCTTAGTTTTCATGTTATTGGCTAAATCTTTATGGATTACAGGTTTATAGGTTTAAACCGTTTAATTAATTTGATTGTTATTAGCCCGAACTGACGTTAAATAACCCTTTAACCTTTATCCCTTTTCCTGTCGCAACAAATACATCAGTGGCTAGCAGCAGTTAATTATTACTTTTAGCTAATACCTTTTCCTCTCGACGGACATAATCACCGCGGGAAAGCATTTTTTCTAAGAACAAATAAAGAGTAATGAATAAATAGCGACTGCCCATTTCTTTGATTTTTAGCTTAGATACTCCTGTTTGACGGTTGCGCCAAGAAATAGGAATAGTGGTATGAGAATAACCACGAATAATCGCTTTGAGAGGCATTTCTACCGTTAAATTAAAGTGATGAGAAATTAAAGGTAGAATTCCTTCAATTACTTCGCGACGATAAGCCTTAAAAGCATTGGTTGTATCGTTATAATTCAAGCCAAATAGAACTTTGACAAATAGATTTGCCATGCGATTAATGTAAAGCTTGTGGGCGGGATAGTCAATTACTCTTCCTCCTTTAATAAAGCGCGAACCAAAGACGCATTCATAGCCTTCTTGGAGCTTGAAATAATATTGCACCAAATCATCAGGCGAATCTGAACTATCTGCCATTACAATGGCAACAGCATCTCCCCTAAAGTTTTCGACCCCACAGCGTACAGCAAAACCAAAACCATTGGGATAATAATTATTGATGTATCGTACTTTTGGGTTGTAGGTACATATATCCTTTAAAATTGCCTCAGTGCGATCGCGACTATTATCGTTCACCACTAAAATTTCATAGGGAATATAGGCATCACTTAAAGTTTGACTCAAGGATTCAACCGTCCTAACAATACTTCCTTCTTCATTATATGCAGGGATAACAACAGAGAATAGATTAATCGCAGCTTTATTAGAAGCTGTTTTAAGACGTTGATTAGATTTTTCTTGGTACTGAGAACTTTCCAAACCTTCGGGAATTTGTAATTCAGTTTCTTTTTGTTCAAAGACAAGGCGATCGCTTATTAAGTAATTAATAACTGCACTTAACAAAACCCCAATCAAGGTATTGATGCCATAGTCTACTCCCCAATTATTTAATAAAGGAAATACTACGAAAACTCGTAATAAAACTGCTGCCCCTGCTGACAGGTGATAAAGAGGAAGTTGCTTAAATAAAACCGAAGAAATATTCCATTCTCCCCCTGGCCAAACCCAGATTCGATAGATGAAAAAGCTTAAAATTAACGACAGTTCAATAGAAATAATGTTGGCGATATTTCGCAGCAACGGAGTTTCAAATCCTAGCCATTCAATTAAAACAAAGATCAGTAATAAATTAACTGCTGCAGCGACACCGCCACCAAACAAAAACTTAACTAACCGCTGTTTTAATAATTTCATTTATCTCTCCTCTAATATTTGCTGCTGCTGATGTAACACGATACATTTTTAAATGCTTTTATTCAAGTTTTAAATTAGACCAGTAAGACGAATCAAAGGAAGGATCTTCTCTTGAAAGAGTTTCTAATATTAGTTGAGAAGTATTCGTTTGGTCGATATCAACGCTGATTGTTTGTTTGCCGCGATCGTCTTTATTTTCCATTGGTTGCAAGCTGCGAGCAAAGAGCAATTTTTTCTTTCCATCAGATTTCAAAGCAAAAATCTTAAATTCCACTCCATTCCCTAAATTTTGAGCCAAACCATCGACTACCGCCTGTTCTAAAATACCAAAATCAACAGATAATTTTATTTCGCTGCCACTAAGATTAATAATCATTTTCATGGGTGCATGAGCTAACCATCCTATCTCATTAGTGTTGTCAATATTAACCCTTTGCTAATGTCCTTCTAGGGGAATGGGAATCGTGCCTTGAGTATTCCAGCCTTGCCAACCCACTACATTATCAAAGCTTTGTCGGTAAAACTTAAATTGACTTAGGCTCACCTGATACTTCGGAGGATATCTCATGGCATTGAATCCTTCTGCGACAATCCGAAACCGCTTAACCTGCTTTGCAGACAATTTATCTTGCCAATTGGGTGTGGCAAAATTCACAAAATCCCATCGATTAGACAGTACGGGAGAAAGCAAAAAACCGTCATCCATAATATCGCCAATTGTTCTATATCCTTTAACAAAACCATCCGCAGTTTCGATCTCTATATTTAAAGGTGGCAAACGCAAAATAGTGGTAGTCAACTTGCCTATAAGATTAGGATGAATATTTATTTTTCCCCATACTGGCTCTTGACCATCCTTAACTTCATACCATTGGTTCATAGCCACATTGGCTTGCTCAACCGTTGGCTCAAACTCATAGGTACGGGGTTTGGTATTACGCTTCAGGAGTAAATAACGATTTTCCATATTGGTAATGTCATACCTAGTCAATATTTCTGGCCAAGATAGACCGTCTTCAAAGCTCGCTAACCGCCCATCAATCGGCTTGAGGTCGAATAAAATGTTCTCTGGGGCGTTTGGTGTGGTTAAATGTTCTGCATTCAACTTGGCTAGTTTACTGGTATAAGCCGAAAAGCTTTGAACTGTGGGTCTGGGCTTATATTCTAAGTCGTAGGCAAAAATAGTAGCTATTTCATTAGGATAAAGATCTACTGTGCCTGACACGGGAGGTAATACATTGGCATCCCTTATTGCTGCTTTTCCCTGTTCGGCAATACCTAAAGCACTACCTTGTCCACTTACCATTTTAACTACTTGGGGTATTCTTTCTTGGTTAAATTTAAGCGCATTCAAAACATAATCACCAAGACTAAATTTTATATAGTGATCGAGGACGATCACGCTCATAATTGTCATGGATAAAACACTAAAGCTCAATAACCAAGGCAGAGATAGTCTGACTTTTGAACTAATGCGCCAATTGCTATTTTTAATTGACGGCCATAATATAGCAGTAAACATAAACATGATAGGGCTGGCATTATACATCCCTTGAAGTGCATGGGCATCATGACGAGTGAATGCACCTTTGAAAGTAATAAAAAAGATTGCTGCCAAACCTAAAGTTGGTAAGATTCCCCATAAACGTCGATTTCTCCACTCAACAAAGCCGATCAAACCTAAAAATGTTCCTGTACCCAATACGTAGAGAAGTATTTCATCTAAATGCCCTGGAGTTCCCATTGATGCTCCAAAACCTTTGATCACTTCCAAACCATTCAGAATATAGGCAGGAAAGTTACCGATGTCTTGTGCTGCTACTAACCAAAACATCCAGATAAAAGCAATATAAACTGAGGCTATCCTGGGAACTCTTTTTAATTTACCGACTTCATCAATAGTAATTAGAATAATAACAGCGATCGCCAGCAAAAAATACGTATGCTTAGTCAAACTAGATAATGCCAGGTTTATCGTGCCTAAAACTAAGGCGGGAGTCATGTTCTTGCTAATGTAGAAGTACAGCAATAATGGCAACATGACGATCAAAAATTGAAAGGAATCTATCGATAGATGATTATGAGGAAAAAACCAAAGAATCGGTACTAAAAAGATCCATGACCAATCGCGACGACTAACGCAATACCGAACAATCCGAAACAGTCCGACCCAGACTGCGATCGCAATTAAAATGCTAAAGCCAAAACCATAGCCATAGGTTTCGGGAAAGTAATAGTGGGCAACCCGCAAAAATCCATAGGGACCATAAGTATAGATAAAGTCCGTCCCAAACTGGATGCGATCTCGAAACGCAATATGAAGCGCACTCGCCCAAGAGTCATCAAGATTATGACTAAAGGGTGCAGGTTGCCAAGGCAAAATTGTTAATGCACAATAACCCAACAAGAATAATCCAACTATTAATAGAATGACTCTGGTTCTAGCGTATTTGTTATTTTTGAGAATTGCTGTCATGTTGATCGTTGATAGTTAAATATTGAGGCTATAGTCTTCGCGATATTTGGTTAAATTGGGATTGTAGCAGGGATCTTTGGCAAACATAGTACTCCATCTTTTTTGCATATACTGGACTTCTTTAGAAAAGCGAGCCTGTTTTTCTGGAGTATCTTCATAGCCTCTACTTTTAGATTCGTAGTGGTACAAAACTACGTGAGGCAGATGAATATTACGATAGCCATGACTGACAATTTTGAGGCAAAAATCAACATCATTAAATGCCACCTGCAAGTTTTCATCTAATCCTCCCACTTTTTCATATACTTCTCGACGACACATT
>CAKZYI010000083.1 GCA_937884735.1 uncultured Pleurocapsa sp. | reverse complement strand
CATAAAGCTTGATTCCCTTGCAACTAACTTTAAAAAACTTTTTGAGTTATCGAGATGCGACTTTAAATTTTCGTGGGGTACATACAGCTTGTGTTTGTGGTGCAAACGGCGCAGGTAAATCTTCTTTACTCGAAGCGATTACCTGGGTGGTATGGGGTAAGAGTCGTGTGGCGACGGAGGATGACATAATTAATGGTGGTGCTAAAAGTGTTCGGGTAGATTTTGACTTTAGCTGCAATGGTCAAACATATCGCGTTATAAGATCCCGTACTAGGGGTAGAAGTAGCTCATTAGAGTTTCAGGTAGAAACTAAAGCAGGAAATTTTCGCTCTATTACCGCCAAGGGGTTGCGAGCAACTCAAGAAGAGGTAATTTCTTGCCTAAAGCTAGATTATGATACTTTTACCAACTCAGCTTACTTACGCCAGGGAAGGGCGGATGAGTTTATGTTACGCCGTCCGAGCGATCGCAAGCAAGTTTTGGCAGATTTGTTGAAGCTAGATCGTTATGAGAAGCTGTCAGGAAAAGCTAAAGATACGGCTAAGGAGTATAAAGGAAAGATAGAGCAGCTAGAGCAAAATTTAGAGCCTCTAGCCATACAATTAACTAAAAGAGAGGAAATTGCTGCCGAATTAAGCCAGGTAAAGCAAGAATTAGCTCGGCTACAAGAGACTCAAGAGCATACACGCAAAAAATCAGAACAGTTACGAGCCATTGATTATCAACGAGAAACTTGGGAAAAGCAACTAACTATTCAACAAGCTCAATCTCATAATTTGACTTTGGATTGCGATCGCACTACCAAAGATATTAGCTCTCTTCAAGGGCAGCTAAGATCTATTAATAGTTTAATTCAGCAAGAAGCCGGAATTGTTGCAGGATACAATCAGTTGATTGCTGGGCAAACTCAAGAAAAAGATTTGTCGGAAAAATTCGCTATCTATCAGGAACTTCAACAGGATAAACAGCAGTTAGAAAGACAGTTGGTTCAACAAAAAAACGAGTTGAATTTACAGATTAATCAGCTACAAACTCGTTTGGAAAGCATCGAGCAACAAGAACAAGAAAATGCTAAGACGATCGCTAAAATAAAAGATGTAGAGCCAGCATTGGCTAGATTAAAAGCAAGTCGTCAAGAGTTAGCACAATTGGATAAGCTTCAACAATATATATCTCCCCTAACTAAGCGTAAACTTGATGTAGAAACGCAAATTAGCCGAGAGGAAGCCAAGCTGTTAGCAAGATTGGAACAATTATCTATTTCGACTAAAAAGCTAGCAGAAGATATTGAAAAAGTTCCTGAAAAACGCAATCAGTTATTAACAGTAGATGCTCAGATTGAAGAGTTAAATAAAAGGCGAGTATACCAAACTAGAGTCAAAGAAAAAGGTACAGAAAGAAGAGAATTTCAGACCAAATTACAAGAAAATCAGCGGATTTATGAAAGGCAAATATACGAACTAAATCAAAAAATCCAAATGTTGACTAATCCTGATGCCAGTTGCCCCCTGTGCGATCGCGCTTTAGACGAACACCATCGTCATCAGGTAATCGATAAAACAGAGCAAAAACAGCAGGAAATAGAAGAACAGATTTGGGTGATTCGAGAACAACTATCTACTTGCGATCGTGAAATACAGCTATTAATTAATGAATATAAGGAAATATCCCGTGAGATTTCTCCTTATGACTCTCTTCAACAGCAATATGGACAATTAGAAGCGCAATTGTTGGCAACAGAAGAACTATACGATCGCTTACAGGTTTCTCAAGAAGAAAAAACAGCATTGGAATTATCTTTGCAAAATGGCAATTATGCACAAGAGTTACAGACAGAAATAAAGCGATTAGAAGAGGAGTTGAACACTCTCAATTATGACGAACAAACTCATGCTTTAGTAAGGGGTGAAGTTAATAATTTACGTTGGGCAGAAATAAAACAAGCAAAAATTGAAGATGCTAAAAAACGCCAGGCAAAATTAGATATACAAAAGCCTCAACTGCTTAAAGAAATAAATAATTTGCAGACTGCTTTAGAGAGGCTACATGTCAATTCTTCACTACAGCAAAAAACTAATACTATCGATCGCCAAATCCAAGAGTTGGGCTACGATCGCACCATTCATCAAAATCTCTTAACTTCTCTTCGACAATCTCAAACCTGGCAGTTCAAATATCAAGAATTACAAAAAGCTCAACAAGATTATCCTCAACATCAGGCTAAATTTATTGAACTAGAAGAATTATTAAAAACT
>CAKZYI010000082.1 GCA_937884735.1 uncultured Pleurocapsa sp. | reverse complement strand
AAGTTTCGCGATATCGACAGATTATTTTGTACTGGTTATTTGAGTTTTCAGTAACAATTTAATTTTAAAACGTCTCTACTTATTTACGTTTTCAACAACTTAGAAATATAACTACAGGGTCGGACACAAATGAGAAATATTTTCATTTGTGTCCGAAGTTGTTCTCATTTTATACTCATCACCAAAAAAGAAATAAAGAAAAGAGAAAAGCGATTAAGCTTATGAAAAAAGCAAACAAAAATATATTTATTCTTTGCCATTCAATAAAGTCTCGACATCAATATAGACTTTTCCGTCCACTTCAGAAATCAAACCATTGTTTTTATCGCTGAGTTGAACCGATTCAGAAGTCGCCCAAACACGACGATCTAAAATTCTTTTAAGGGCAATATTGGGATCTCTGCCATACTTCAAAGTAATTAATAGTCCCCCAGGTAGACAATCGCCTTCTTTATATCCCGCAACGCAAATTACGGGAGAATTATTAATTTCGCCTGTAGTCATATACTTCAAAGTGCCATTGTTATGAAAGGTATTGAATCTGTTTGTAACTTCTTGACATCTTTCTAAAGGAGTATAAGGAGGCGGAAAAGAATTATCCGTCCAACGAATCATGGGCAATTCTCCCCAATGACTCTGCAACGTTGTACTAAGTTGTGACTCATCACAAGAAAACTTTTGTTCTCCATAACTAGGTGCGCTGTTAATTGCGATCGCACTTAATGTAATTCCTAAACCTACAATAGTTTTAATAACAGTATTCATATATTCAGGCTCAAGCTAGGATAACGGCTAAAATTATCGATAATTATTTAGGATACCGTTAAAACAGCTGAGGCTATATGGTAAAAGTTTACAAAAAGATACTTAGTAAATTGAGCATCAAATAATTACGATATAGGCAGGATCTTCTAGTGAAATTATTTCACCCCAATTAATTTTTAAAGTTTTGGTTTTTTCTGGGGTAATGTTTTTCTCCATCACAATTCCCGATTGATTATTACCTTTGCAGAAAATACTGTTGCCTATATAAGCTAAATTCCAAACACATTCCCGAATTTGATTAAGTTCCCAAGCTGATAAGGCAAACATCTCTAGCATTATTAACCATTCCCAAAAGTTTTTAATCAAATCGTCAAAAGAAAGAAAACTCGCCATTCTTCTTTGATTTAGAACATTTTCGATATGTATCCAGGTAACTTGCGATCGCCCTGTAGCTGCAATGATGCGAATTATTTTTATGGGACGATTTTGAAATAGCGTCTGCAAGACAGCCTTAAGCTGCTCAGAGTTGAGGATTTTGTTTATTCTTGGTAGCATAGTCTTAGATATAATGTGGATTCCACAAGTATCTTTTGTGGAATCTTCTTTCTTCCTAATTATACGCATAAAATGCAGGAAAAGAAAATAAAACATGGAAAGCATCCTAACAGTTTAAAAAACTTAAAATTAGGGGGAAATAAGCTGCGATACGAGCAGCCAAAAAAGCGAAGAAGTATTTCTTTGACTGACGAGGGGTGGGATAAATGCCGTCAGTTAAGCAAACAGAACTTTGGTCTTAGCGTTTCCGAATTTATGGAACAATTGGGAAGAGGCGAAATTGATTTAGAAGCTCTTCAGAAAGCAATGTCTAAACCTAACTCTGCAACCGCTAAATAATTTAGATTGAATCGAATAAAAATAAAGCCATACCCGATTGCCTTGAAATTTAATTGAGTATGGCTTATTATATTTATATTGGTTTTAAGCGTAATGCTAAGATAAACAAAGCAAAAGCTAGTAAATGGCATTTATCTTATTCAACAGTAACGCTTTTGGCTAGATTTCTAGGTTGATCCACGTCTAAACCTTTAATCGCTGCAATATGATAGGACAAGATTTGTAAGGGTACAACAGCCAACACGGGAGAAACAATTTCATCTACTTCTGGTACGGTTAAAATATCATCGAAAGTATGGGCTGCTTCAGTGGCATTCATTGCCGTAGTAACACCTATTAAACGGGCATCGCGGGCTTTGGCTTCTTGAGCGTTGGAAATTACTTTGTCATACACGCTGCCAGGCATGGCTACGGCTACTACAGGTACTTTATTATCCAACAAAGCGATCGGTCCGTGTTTCATTTCTCCTGCGGGATAGGCTTCTGCATGGATGTAAGAAATTTCTTTGAGTTTTAGCGCACCTTCAAGGGCGATGGGGAAGTTTATACCGCGCCCGATAAAGATGAAGTCTTCAGTTTCTTGAGTAAAGTTATGAGCTAGCTCTTCGATCGCCTCGGCTTGAGTATCTAGAATAGTTTCAATTTGGCTAGGAATTTGACGCAAGCTTTCAACTATTTCGCTAATGCGATGATTAGATACTGCTTGACGACGATAGGCTAAATCTAATGATAAGTAATAAAAGCCCATTACTTGAGCCAGAAAAGTTTTAGTTGCTGCTACGCCGATTTCAATTCCTGCCTGGGTATCTATAATGCGATCGCATATTTGAGCAATACTACTTTCGGCACGGTTTGTTATGGCTAAGAGTCTGGCATGATATTTTGAGTCTAAGTCTGCTCTTCTGGCTCTTTCTGATTCTAAAGCAGCAATAGTATCGGCGGTTTCTCCAGATTGGGTAACGCCAATAGTTAAGGTGTTAGGAATTACTGGCTTAGGGGAATAACGAAACTCCGAAGCGTAGTCAACAGTAGTAGGAATACCTGCAACTTGCTCTAGCAAATATTTCCCAACCAAAGCAGCATGCCAACTAGTACCACAAGCCAATATTTGAACATGCTCCAAATTATCAGTCATATTGGGAGGCAAACTGATATTTACTGGGCTAAAATCGGGATTATCATCGGCGTGCCAATTGGGATTAATATAGCTATCTAAACTACTTCTCACTACCGCAGGTTGCTCGTAAATTTCCTTGAGCATATAGTGACGGAAACCCTGTTTTTCTACCTGTACGGGATTCCAATCTAGGGTGCGGGGAAAACGAGAAACGCGATCGCCTGCAAAGGTATAAATTTCTACTCCCAAAGGAGTGAGTCTGGCAATTTCACCATTTTCCAGGTTAAGGATGGTGCGGGTGTGGGGCAATACAGCAGTAATATCAGAAGCGCAGAAAAATTCTCCCTGTCCAAAACCCAATACTAAGGGTGCTTGTTGGCGGGCGACGATCAGCTCATAAGGATTATCTTTATGGACTACTCCAATGGCAAATGCCCCTTCTAGTTTGGAAATAGTTTTTTGAATTGCTTCCATTAGGGAACTAGAACTATGCAAAAATATCGAGATTAGATGAGGAATTACTTCTGTATCGGTTTCTGAGCGAAATTCAATCCCTTTACTAATTAATTCTTCTTTTAATTCTAAATAGTTTTCGATAATACCATTTTGCACTACTCCTATCGTGCCATCAGAATCCAAATGTGGATGGGCATTATGCTCTTCTGGTTTACCATGAGTTGCCCAACGTGTATGTCCAATACCTAGCTGTGCTTTGTGTTCTTCTTGTTCTACTTTTGCTCTTAAATTAAAAAGTTTGCCTTTTGCTTTAACACAGTTAATTCTGCCTTCTTCAACTGTTGCTATTCCCGCAGAATCATAACCGCGATACTCTAATCTTTCTAAACCAGCAATTAGTATATCCGTAGCTGCTTGAGTGCCAATGTAACCAACAATTCCACACATGATTATTATTTTATTATTGCAAATAAACTTATTTAATCGCCTCCAGTCTAGACTAATTTTTTTAAAACAATGTGTATCTAATGTATTTCAAGCTATTTAATTTTTAAATAAGTACCTACGTCGCATAATACAATTCACAATTATTAAATTTTAGAAATAAGGCTCGATTAATTGTGAAACAGATATTTATAATAGCGATCGCTTCTGTATTTTTTAAAGTTCCAGCCTTGGCTAACACCTACAGAGTAACTGATGTAATAGACGGGGATACGATTAAGGTTACTAACCTAGAAAAGAATTCAACCCAAAGAGTCAGATTAGCCTGTATTGATGCCCCAGAAGCAGATCAGCCCCAGGGAAAGCTTAGTCAAATTACTTTGGCAAGTTTTATTCCTATAGGCAGCAATATAGAGTTGAATATCGTCGATATGGATAAATATGGTAGGTCAGTAGCCGAAGTGATGATTAATAATGTAATAGTAAATCAATCAATGCTCAAAAAAGGTCAAGCGATTGTTTATCAGCAATATCTTGATAATTGTGCCGATGCTACAGGGTATCTTGCTGCCGAAAGAGAAGCTAAACAAAATAAAATTGGATTTTGGCAAGATGTTTCTTTTGTCAATCCTCAAGATTGGAGACAAGGAAATAGATCCGTAGTAC
>CAKZYI010000081.1 GCA_937884735.1 uncultured Pleurocapsa sp. | reverse complement strand
ATCATTAGATGAATATTCTATAAAATCATTCATATACTTGAACTCAAATCAATCTAAAAAAGTTTAACTATTTAGTTTTCTCTTCGTTGAGGTATTAGCTGATTTATTACTAAGTCTTGTTCGTTATTTTCACAAGCATTTTCCAAAGCATCTTTTCGTTTGGACAACACTGTGCGATCGGCTGTGAAGGTAAAATTTCCTTGTCGTTGTGCTGCCCAACCACTAAGCCAGACTAAACCCATTATTTTTTCCATTCTGCCCAAATCAACAAATTCTTCACAGGTTAAGTTCGACATATCAATGGTTAGAAAATCATTTTTCGCAGCTACTAAAGCTGGGGACAAAATAGTGAAGATAGCAACAAAAGCGATTCCTATAGTGAGTTCGGCAATCGCTGTTCTTAAAGGAAATAATTTAAACTGCATAAAACTTGGATAGTCAGGAACATGTATTAATCTATGCTATGTATTGATTAACCAAATTAACATCGAACAAAAGTCCAAACGTCTATTGTACTTTCGTACATAATATTGAGGAGTAAAATCGTACTTTTGTACATATCGAATGCAAGCTAATTATGGCTAAGTTTAGAATATTAGCTACTAAATGTTCACTGCCTTCAAATAATATTGAAGTAAAATTTGTGTTGGAATTGGAATTAACTGTAAAGTATAAAAAACTTTTGATTTAATTATCATTTAATATAATCAAATTCTAATATTTCTAGTAATTCAATAAACAATGATATTTGTCAATCGATTCAATGCAAATTCTCTGCGTTTGCTACTTTATTTAGAATGGATTTTATTTACTATCAGTATGTTAGCTGAATTTAGAATTAGTGATAGTGCTTATCCTTTATATTTAAAATTTTCGCCAATTTTTCCCGAATCAGACCCTAATCTTTTTCCTTTGTCAATGTTTTGTGCGATCGCTTTTTTAATACTTGGTTTGTGGCAACCTAAAAGTGGAGATTGGCTAAACATTGTCTATATTAGCCTGGGATTTGCTTTAATTGGCATTACAGCGATCGCTAGTAATGCTACTGTAAGATTGTTACCACCACTTCTTTTAATTATGTTAATTAGAGGATGTTTGAGTTTGAACTTAATCGGGTCTTTAATAGTAGCAATAATATCTCTTGTTTGGTTTTTCACATCTTTATTTTTTACCATCGGCAAACATTTAAACAGCATTGGTATTCGCCAAATCTCAACTGTTATTGCTCCAGGTATTCAGCCAGAAATAATATCTCAACTGCAATCGAATGAAGCACAGTTAAAATTCTTGCTCGTGCAAATGGCAATAAATATTAGTATTTTGTTTTGTTTGATTTCTCTATTTGTTTTTTTGTTAGTTAATGCTCTAAAATCCGAATACTTTTCTCAAATAGAATTAAAAAGAGCAAATCAGCAGCTAAGAAAATATGCGCTATTGAATGAAGATAGAGCTATGCTACAAGAACGCAACCGCATTGCTCGCGAAATTCATGACTCTCTAGGACATTCGTTAACTGCTCAGAACATACAGTTAGCCAATGCTTTAATGTACTTAGGTTCAAATATTAGGCGTACTGAAAGCTTTTTACAGGCAGCCAAACAACTAGGTTCTAATGCTCTGCAAGAAGTTCGTCACTCTGTATCTACCCTTCGTTCCGATCCTCTACAGGGTAAACTATTGTCCGTAGCTGTCGCCGAACTAATTAGAGACTTTAGATATCGTACTGAAATCGTATTCAATTACAAATCAAGTTCCACAGAAACCATTCCCAGAGAAATTACCACAGCAATTTATCGCATAGTTCAAGAAGCACTAACCAACATTCTCAAACATTCTCAGGCAACTAAAGTTGATATCAGAATCAAAAAAATAGATCGATTCTGGCAAGTATATATTAGAGCTGATGGGAAAGGATTCGACCCCCAACAAAATACGACAGGGTTTGGTATTCAAGGCATGAAAGAGAGAGCTGCTGCCCTTAAGGGTCGATTTGAGTTAGACAGTGTATTCGATGGAGGGTGTCAAATTATAGTTACTATTCCTGTTGATGAGTTTTGAAGTTGCTTATATATAAAGAAACTGTCTCGTAAATAAAAACCATAGAGATATTTTTGAAAAGTAGCCATTAGCCATTAGCCATTAGTAGCATTCAAGCTTATTATCGATACAGAAATACCATAAGGAAATTAATTAGAATGACTATATATTAAAAAAATGATCCGCATTTTATTAGTAGATGACCAGCAAATTATCCGCCAAGGCTTAATTAGCTTATTAGAGTCTCAAGCAGATTTGCAGATAGCGGGAGAGGCAGAAAACGGCAAAAAAGCGATCGCTTTAGTTGAGCAATTATCAAACGCAAACTTACAGCCTGATTTAATTCTTATGGATGTAAGAATGCCTGTGATGGATGGTGTGGCTGCTATTAACAAGTTATCAGAGCAATTTAGTTCGATTCCTGTGTTGGTGTTAAGCACCTTTGATGACGATGAATATATTACTCAAGCCATGCAGTTTGGAGCAAAGGGTTATCTGCTAAAAGACACTCCGATTGAAGAAATTGCTCAGGCAATACGGGCTGCAATTAAAGGATATACTCAGCTAGGTCCAGGTTTATTTCAAAAATTTCTTACTAAGCCCAATCACAACCCTATTCCCCAAGAGATACAAACTTCTTTAGATGCTCTTAGCCCCAGAGAAAAAGAAGTTCTAACTTTAATTGCACAAGGTGCTAGCAACAAAGAAATTGCTCAAAAACTATATATTTCCGAAAGAACGGTTAAAGCTCATATTACCAGTATTCTCAGTCAATTAAACTTACGCGATCGCACTCAAGCCGCAATTTTAGCTACACAGTACAAGTTTTCGTGATTGAAATTTACCAACAACTAAATAATTAAGCTAAGCCTAATTTTGCTTTAATTTCCTCTTCTTTGGCTCTAAAACCAACTAATACAGCTTTGCCATCTTTCACAAATACCGGACGTTTGAGCAGCATAGCATCCTCGCTAAAAGCCTTAACCCACTGTTTATCACTCCAAGTTTTCTTTTCTTCTCCAATTCCACGATAAGATTTGCCTGAAGTATTTCGCATGGGTTTATTTCCCAAAGCTGCTATCCAAGATGCGATCGCTTTTTCATCAGGGGGATTATCTTTCGTATTAATAAACTCATAGTCAACATTATTTTCTTCTAACCATTTGAAGGCTTTTTTACAAGTTCCACAGTTGGGTATTCCATATACTTTGATTGACATCAGTTTTATTCGCTACAACACTACCAATATGAAACTGTACCCTAAAATTATCCACAAATAATTTCAATAATTCGCTACTCGCTACTAATTACTTATTTCGCCTTAATTAATCGGAACATAAACCACAGCCATATCTCCACTGCGATTAGCGACTTCAATTCGTGACTCTTGGCACAGTTGAATGAGTAAGACTTCAGCTTCGGTTGCAGGAACATCTAGTATATTTGCTGTTTGGCTTACGGTAAGCATTTGCTTTTCCCCAATTGACTGAATAATTTGCGATCGCTTTTCTCTTTCCGCTTTTTCTCGTAAATTAATACCCGCAGCAACGGTTGGTATGCCAAACAATGCTGCACAAGCTATGCCATTGATTAACTTAGTTTCTTTGGTAACGGTAATCAAAAGAAATATTGTCCAGACTAAGGAACAAATATGATTTTTGGGATTGAATTTATAATGAGCCATACTGTTAAAAAATGGACAACGAGCAATTAATAATTAGCTCTTTTATAGTTCCCAAAATAATCAGATGCAACACATGTTAATTATTATTCTAAGAGCAAAAAATGGTGTGCATCGCAAATATTGTAGCTACATTCTTGTACGTGAGGGGTACGGGAACGACGTAACGTCCCTGTCAGGGGGGCTGGGGTAACTTTCCCCCAGGAATAAATCTGGTTTTTACAGACAAATAATCTATTACAATAAAGCTAAATAATTTCCCAAGTTTGCATTAAATCATCTTCCTGCAATAATTGCGAGCGCACTTTTATTTCAGTCCCAGAATACTCAGGTTTTGGTCGAACTCTCAGCAAAAAATAACCCTTTGTATCCTGGGGTGCTAAAGAGTATTGAGGTTCAGCAATGATACACCAGCTCAAAGGAAGACTAGAGCGATCGTAAAGAGTAAAATATGTATCGAACTGCTCAACAATTTCAGGCTTAATATTTATAGTTAAACCTTGGTTAGATTCTAAATAGTTGTATTCAAAATGAGTCGCAGGTGCGCCAACAGGCAAATATTCTCGACGCACAAAAGATTCGGGGAGATATTTACGCAACTTCAAAATTGTAAAAATATAGTAATGTAGGCTGGAATAAAACCAGTTTTTTGCATTGATTAAATCGTAATAGTAATCATTAATATTGTTGGGAACATTAAAGCTATCTACATATGGTTTACTATCTACTTTTATTGCAGGATAATTAATCGTTTCTAAACGATTATAATAACGAACTCCTAAAGAATATTTACCAGCAGGTAATTTAATAGTGTGCCAAGGCAGGGCTATATCTATTTTCTCTGATTCAATACTGGTAATAGTTTTATAACCAGGAAAACTATAAACTACGGCAATCCAAGAACGAGAAGACTTACTAGCTGTAACAACATCTATTTCAATTGTTTCTTTAACAGAAAAAGGTCCTAATGTTCCAATTATGGCATGGGTGTTCCAACGAGGTCCTTTAGTCATCAAAACAGGCAATAC
>CAKZYI010000080.1 GCA_937884735.1 uncultured Pleurocapsa sp. | reverse complement strand
GATGTGGGAGGAGTGCGAGCAGCGATCGCCGATACAGGTTTACTAGTCAGTGCCAGCCAACCCAAACAGATGGCAGCAGCTATCTTAAAGTTATTATTAATGGATGAAGAAGAGCGATCGCAATATGGAGAGAAAGCCCTCGAACGTTCTTTGAAGTTATTTACTCAAGAAACTTTTTTGGCAGAACACCGCGAAGTTTATGACAAGCTTTTAAACAGTTTTACCTTATAGTTTTACTTTATTAAATATTATTTAATAAAGTGGAATTACTTATGTCTAATAAATTTGCGATCGCTTTAAGTTTCATTGTGTTTCTTCTATTGTTTGTAGGAGTTGGTATTTATTCATCATCTCGTCAGAAAAATACTACCACCGATTATTTATTAGCTAACCGCGATGTTAATCCTTGGTTAACTGGTTTGTCAGCATTTGCCACTGCTCATAGTGGTGGAATGTTTATCAGTACTATCGGCTGGACATATCAGGTAGGAATATCTTCTGTGTGGCTTTTGGTTGGGTGGTTTTTGGGTGATTATTTAGCCTGGTTTTTTGTACACAAACCACTACGGGAAATATCCGAAGAGCAATCCTGCGAAACTATAGGTGAATTTTTAGCCAAAGATCGACATAGTAGAGGAATCGCCCAAGTCTCGGCAATTATTACCATCGCTTTTTTGGGTGCTTATGCAGCAGCCCAGCTATTAGCAGGTAGCAAAGCTCTTCATGCAATGTTTGACTGGGATTATAGTTTAGGAATTATTTTAGGGGCAATTATCGTTGTCTCCTATTGTTTTTCTGGAGGTATCAGAGCATCTATTTGGACAGATGCAATTCAATCAATTTTGATGATGGCAGCAATGATTGTGTTAGTAATTGTTGCTTTGAGTGCCTGTGGTGGTATTAGTGGAATGTGGCAACAGTTGACAATTATCGACTCTGCCTTGGTCAATCCTATTCCCCAAGGTTTGAAATTTGGCTTCGGTTTGTTTATGCTAAGTTGGCTAGTTGCTGGCTTAGGAGTTGTGGGACAGCCTCACATCATGGTTCGAGCGATGGTCATTGATAAAGCTTCAAATATGGGCATTACTCGCAATATATATGCTTTTGCCTATGTTATTTTTTCTACTGCGGCAGTAATCGCTGGTCTAAGCTCAAGGGTATTACTGCCAAATCTAATCAGTAATGGTGACCCCGAACTAGCTTTGCCAAGCATGGCGGTGCAGTTACTACCTGCAATCATGGTGGGGGTGATTTTAGCTGGTATCTTTTCAGCGGTCATTTCCACTGCCGATTCACAAATATTAGCCTGTTCTGCTGCCTTAACTCAAGATTTATTTCCCGCTATGGGTCGCTCTTATAAACTAGTCAAAATAGGGACTTTGATAGTTACTGCTATTGTACTAGCGATCGCTTTAGCTAGTAATAAGAATATGTTTGCGTTGGGAGTATTTGCTTGGTCGGCTTTGGCTTCTGGATTAGCACCAATTTTGATTTTACGAGTCTAAAGACTCTCTATCGGTTCAATAACAGGGGTTATAATGATGATAGTAGGTGTTGCTTCTGCTGCTATTTGGAATGGAGTATTGGGGCTTTCTGGTTCAATTTACGAAGTGTTGCCAGGAATGCTGGCTAGTTTTTTGGTTTATGGAGTTGCTAAGGTTTTTAAATTAACTGAATTTTAATTTATATTATTAGTTTTGAGAACTACAAGCGTATCAAATTACTAACAACATTTAAATTACTAAAATATCTTCTGCACTAAGCTCTGGATTTCCTGTAAGGGTTGCAAGTATTTGTGAATCGGCAGCACCAGAACCATCTTGGTCAAATAATAATTGACCATTATTATTATTATAAATAAACCTTTGATTGGCGTTAGTTGCTTCACTTCCTTGAGAAAACTGAGCAACAGATTCACTCAATCTTCCACCCGATAAATTGCCAGGAAAAACAGCACCCACAATCAAAATGGTATCAGTGCCTACTGTAAAATCTTCAATAATGTCGCCACCGTCATTTGGAGAAATATAAACAAAGCTATCCGCACCACCATCTCCAGTCAAGATATCATTACCAGCAACTCCAACCAAGAAATCATCTCCGTCGCCACCATTAATAGTGTCATTTCCGTTTCGCCCTGTAAGCTTATTATCTTGAGCGTCTCCAGTAAGATTATCGTCAAACTCAGAGCCAATGATGTTTTCGACATTGATTAGAGTGTCGCTATTTCCAAAACCATCAGTAGCAACATTTGCACCTATATCAATGCTAATCCCACCTGCATCAAACTGATAAATAGCAGTATCATTACCCGCCCCACCATCAAGGATATCGTTACCTGCTCCGCCATCAAGAATATCATTAGCTCCTAACCCTTCCAAAGAATCGGAATCGATAGTTCCATTCAAAAGATCGTTGTTTTCTGTTCCCGTAATTGATTCACCGTCAGGGCTATTAACCGAATTAATAGGTTGAGTAACAAGATTAGGAATAACAGCATTTTGAGGATTATCAATCAAAGAGACAGTTAAATTTTGGACAGTAGCCAAACCACCAGAATTTGTCACTGTGACCTGAATTTGAAACTCATTAACTCCTTCTGGATCGAATACTGAGGGTTCATTAAAGGTCAACAGCCCCGTATTGGTATCCAAAGTAAATAAATCTTGGTCTGCTCCAGCCAAGCTATAGGTTAAACCCTGACCTTCGGTATCAACATCATCAGTAGCATTAATATCAATAACATTAGTTTCACCTTCTTCTACTTCGACTACCGCAGGAGTAATAATTGTGGGAGGATTAACAAGAATATCATCAACAGCAATATTAACTGTAGCCGTATCTTCTCCTTCTTCAGTACCGTCCGAGATGGTGTAAGTGAAACTATCTTCCCCTGTAAATCCCGTATCAGGAGTATAGGTAAACGTTCCATTTTCGTTTTGAGTGACAGTACCGTTTTCTGGTTGAGTATTACTGGTAATATTTAGTTCATCCCCGTCAGGATCGCTATCATTACCTAAGACATTGATATTTACTGCGGTGTTAGTAGTGGTCTGGGCATTATCATCTACTGCAATGGGAGGAAGATTATCAGCTTCTACAGCAATATTAACTGTAGCCGTATCTTCTCCTTCTTCAGTACCGTCCGAGATGG
>CAKZYI010000079.1 GCA_937884735.1 uncultured Pleurocapsa sp. | reverse complement strand
GAATACAAGGATTAAAGCAGGCTTTAGACGATCCCAATCCTGTAGTCTATATTCCCGCGGTAATGACTTTGGGTGAAATTGGCTCTTCTGTGTTTGACTTATTGGTAGAAACTTTAAAAACAACCGACAATCCAGCATTGGGAGTAACAATTTTAAATGCACTGGGTTCTATGTGAGATCCAAGAGCAGCAGAAGTGTTGAGGGAATTAAGCCAGGATGATTCAGCCGATTCCTATATTCAAGAATCAGCAGTCAGTGCTTTGTCTCGTTTGGAAATGGTCATGAAGTACAACAACAAATAGTGATCAAGCCACACATACTCTGGGTACGCTTTTTCTGACTAAATCATCTCGAAAAAAGTATCGTCTAATTCGTAGCCAAATAGCTTCGCCATAGATTTTAAGCGCGATCGCTCCGTAATGTCATTGTTTTGTAACCAGTCTGACAATACAAAAATTTTATTCATCACAAAAAGCTCTAATGCTTCAGGATTGAAAATAATACCTTCTGTGCGATTAAATTGATGGGGAACAAGCATTGCTGTATAACGAGCTAATTCTCCTGTTTTCCAATCCAATAAAAACGGTAGCCAAGGATAAATAGAATCTAATCGGAGATACCACAGTCTAACCTCTGGTATTTCCGAAAGCTCGCGGGGATCGTCTGCTTCTCTTTGATATTCAATCTTTAACTGCAATTGCTGTTCGTAATCTAACAACTTTTGCTTTTGAATTAAAGATTCAATTTCATTTATGACAGTGGAAATATCTAAATTGTTGATGGCTTTATTGTTTAAAGTTAGTTGTATAGTCACAAAAAATATTACAAAAGTAGATTAAAACAGATCAATTGTATTAAGCTAAAATTAACAATACAAGTTTCTGTGTTAGACAGTCATATATATTTTAGGTTAAAGTGGTAATGACTATGTATAAGTCGTATAAACTCAAATTAATTGGGTTTTGTCTATGAAAACAACTGAGGATAACTTAACACCAATAAATTCTTTTGAAGATGCGATCGCTCGCTGCCAAGAATTGGGCATGCGAGTAAGTAGACAACGCCGTTACATTCTAGAGTTGCTCTGGAATAATGAAAATCATCTTTCGGCAAGAGAAATTTACGATTTGCTCAATCAAGAAGGAAAAGACATTGGTCATACGTCAGTATATCAAAATCTTGATGCCTTATCTGGATTTGGTATAATAGAGTGTGTTGAACGTTCTAATGGTAGACTCTACGGCAATATAAGCGATTCTCATAGTCATGTTAACTGCTTAGACACCAATCAAATCATCGATTTGCAGATTGAATTGCCAGAATCAATGATTAAAAAGATTGAAGCAGAGACAGGAGTAAGCATTACTGACTATCGCATAGATTTTTTTGGTTACAAAAACTCAGCTGAAGCTCGGTAAAAAAAAGCTACCAGCTCGACGATATATATCTATTAGCTCATTAATGTAAAACATTACTTTAATTCAGTTTGCAATTACAACTATTTTTTAACAAAAACTTGTGTTCTTTGTTACAGAAATGAGAAAATAACAACATCCTGCTAAGTTGTAATTAGGCAAACATTGGACGCTCTAAATATAAAAAATTGCGATCTACAGTTTTAAACGTAATTTTTGGTTGGGCAAAGCGAAAATCAATGCCAATATTTTGAGACGACAGCTATTTGCCAACGCTAAGATAAGAATAAAGCCCCAGACCACAAAGCAGCATAACAAAAATTCCTCCTGGTATCTATTTAAGAAGAATATGGTTCAAACTCCCATCAAAACATCCAAAATAGAAAAACTAAAAGAACGCAGTAATTTTTTGCGAGAGCCTCTGCTGACAGAACTTCAGCAAGATACAACGCATTTTAGCCAAGATGCCATTCAAATCTTGAAGTTTCACGGTTCATATCAGCAAGATAACCGCGACAATCGGGTAAAAGGTCAAGAAAAAGACTATCAGATGATGCTGCGTACTCGCAGCCCAGGAGGGTTTATTCCACCTGAATTATTTTTGGCATTAGACAAGATGTCTGACGAATATGGCAATCATACTTTAAGAGTCACAACTCGCCAAGGATTTCAGATTCATGGAATATTAAAAAAGAATATCAAAGATGTAATTCAGGGTATTCTAAATAACATGGGTTCTACCTTAAGTGCCTGTGGAGACGTTAACCGCAACGCAATGTCCCCACCAGCACCATTTAAGAATAAACCTGAATATAAATATGCTTTTGAGTATGCCAATAATATTGCCGATCTGCTTAATCCTCAAAGTGGTGCTTACTATGAGATTTGGCTAGATGGAGAAAAAGCTATCAGTGCCGAAGAAGCTCATGAAGTAAAAGCAGCAAGGCAAAGTAAAGGTAGAGGAATGATTATTGAAAATAGTACAGAACCTATCTATGGAGAGCAATTTTTACCACGTAAGATCAAAATTAGCGTCACTGTACCTGGAGACAACTCCATTGATGTTTATACCCACGATATTAGTTTGGTGGTAATAACCGACAAAAAAGGAGAACTACAGGGATTTAATGTCCTTGCTGGTGGTGGTTTAGGCAGAACTCACAACAAAGAAGAAACTTTTGCCCGAATTTCCGATGAAATTGGCTATGTGGACAAAGCTGATGTCTACGATCTTGTAAAGGCAATTGTTGCTACTCAAAGAGACTACGGCGATCGCTTTAATCGCCGTCATTCCAGAATGAAGTATCTAATACATGATTGGGGTGTTGAAAAATTTAAAGCCACCGTAGAAGGATATTTGGGCAAAGAACTAAAACCATACAAAAAGCTACCCAAATGGGAATACCAAGACTTTTTAGGCTGGTACGAACAGGGTGATGGTAACTGGTTTTTTGGTATTAGCGTAGAAAATGGCAGAGTAAAAGATGAAGGTGCTTTTCAGCTAAAAACAGCTTTGAGGGAGATTATAGAACAGCTCAATATTCCAATGCGTCTGTCGGGCAATCACAACATTATTTTGTGTGAAATAGCTCCAGAAAATAAAGAAACTGTAGAAAATATTTTAAAAAATAGAGGTATAGAAACAGATCCTGATGCGATCGAGCCTTTAACTCGCTATTCTATGGCTTGCCCTGCACTACCTACTTGTGGACTAGCTGTTACCGAATCCGAACGAGCTTTACCAGGAATTACCGATCGCATTCGGTCATTATTGAATAAACTAGGAATGGCAGACGAACACTTTGTGATTCGGATGACTGGGTGTCCTAACGGCTGCGCTCGTCCCTACATGGCAGAGCTGGGCTTTGTCGGCAGCGCACCAGAGAAATACCAAATCTGGCTAGGAGGCACACCAAACCAAACTCAGTTAGCTCAACCTTACGAGCAGAAAATGCCCATTAGTGAGTTAGAAACCTTCTTTGAGCCTATATTTGTCTTCTTCAAGCAAAATTGCAAAATGAAGGAAAGTTTTGGTTCATTCTGTAGTCGCGTCGGATTCCCTGCCATTCGTAACTTTGCTGAAAACTACACCATAGGAAGCTATATGGATACAGATACCACCACCAAACCCAAGTTCCGTAAAAACCAGCGTCGTGTTAGCGTTCCTGATAATGTCTTTCCTCGCTTAAAAGAGATTGCGGAAAAAGAAGGTAGACCGATGAATCAGATTATTGCTGATGCTTTGAATGACTACTTTGGTAAAAATCAAGAAGCGTAATTAGGCATATATGTCTGAGTTGAATTTAATTATACGGCTGCCAATTGGTAGCCTTTTTTATTGGCTTATTTTTGGAAAGAGCGATCGCTCTTGCAAAGTCTAAATTATTTTTAGCAATAAAGTCTTTGATTGTCTGATAATTATTCTTTCCCTCTTCCGCATTCATAAATTAATCGATAGGATAATCGTAATTTGACTCAAACTCTAAAATTATTTATCCATTGCTTAAGCTGTTTACATAATCTAGATCTAACTTAATCTGCTTAACTTCGTCTTTATGTTTTTCAAACATAATCTTTGACTTAAAATAACAAGGGATTTATTTTCTAAATTTATTTCATAGATATTTGCTATTGGAGAAGTAGCAAACAGATCATTAGCTTTTTTCCCTCAACAAAAATAACCAAATTTAGTATTTCTATTGTTGCTCTAAAATGCAGGAGTAAGCATCATTCATTTGATAGAAGTAAAGACTAATTTAAGTTCTCTCCGTAGTAATCAGTTAGTAGTCATTCAAATGGTAATAAGACAGTAAATAAAGCTAGAAAATGCTGACTATTTCAGCGGCAAAGAAACGGTAAATTTAGTGTTTCC
>CAKZYI010000078.1 GCA_937884735.1 uncultured Pleurocapsa sp. | reverse complement strand
TCATAGCGATCGCTTTTAAGGCGGTCTAAAATCTCAAATGTTGCCTGAGGATGACGGGCAATATCTCTTCTAGTTTCAAGATCGTAGATTGCCGTAATAGGATAATCTTGGGAAAATTTTAAATCTGGAGAATTTAAATCTATATCGTGAGGTAGTTGGGAATAGTTACTCTCCTGACTTTTTTTTAACAATATTTCAAGAGTGCGAGTTGAAACGTTCTGATTTATTAGTAGCTTCGGGTGCGTAAATTCGTGTGAGTAGTGATTAATTACTAGCTGACGGCGGACATATTCCGAATTATCTCTAGCTAATATATTGGCAATCTTCTCTGATATAAATCTATTCCCAGCAATTTGACATCGAACTTTTTCGCTACTGTCTTGAGCTAATATATTTGCTGTGGCATCTGATATATTTTGACGACACGCAACTTGACATCGAACTGTTTCGCTACTGTCTTGAGCCAATTTGTTGGCGATCTTTACCGATATATCTCTATTTAGAGCAATATGATATCGGACTTCTTGGCTACTGTCATTAGCCAATGCGTTAGTGATATGTTCTGCTATATCTTGATGACAAGCAATTTGACGGCGGACATTTTCGCAATTATCTTGAGCTAAATTACTGATTATTTCTGGTGGTAAGTTTTTGCGACTAGTAATTTGATATCGAACTTCATCGCTACTATCGTCGGCTAAGTTACTAATTGTTTTTGCAGGTAAGTGTTTGTGATTGGCAACACAAGCTCGAACTGCTTCACTACTGTCTTGAGCCAAGTTACTAATTATTTTTGGTGGTAAATATTTATGATTAGCAATACAAGCTCGAATCATTTCACTACTGTCTTGAGCTAAAATTTCTATTATTTCTCTAGTTATACTTTGTCGTTGGGCAATTTTAAGACGCACCCTTTCAGAACTGTCTTTGGTGAGCCTATAAATAGCTGAATAGGAAGTTTTTTGGTGTTCTGCTACAACTTCTCTGACGTTACTATACGAAGAAAAACTTAATCTTTTCAGAAAATTTTCAGTGATTTTGGGATGCTTAAAGACTTTATCTTCAATAGAAACACTTTGATGATTTGCTAATCTCTCTAGAGTCGCGATCGAGACTTTAGGATTTTCCAAAATTGCATCATATACTGGGACACAAAAACCCCCCCCCGCTCGAACTATTTTATCGAGCATTTCCGCTGTAGTGTTAGGATTCTGCGCGATTACACCAAAAATTCTTGCTGGAAAACGTTTGCTGTCTGCTCTAGCTAGTAAACTGTCTAATACACTCAAAGGAGTAATCGAGTTTCCCGCAACTGCTGCACGAATGCCATAATCATCACATTTACTTAATTTTACTAACGTTTCTATTGGCGGTGTCGAACTTTGTGCAAGTGTTAATTTGATCCAAGCATTGTCAGATTCTTCTATTAATAAAAGATCGAATACGGGATTGCTCATACTCTCTTCAGGAAATTCCTGACTGAGCTTTTTTAATAGCTTTATAGGTGTGTTGGGGTTGCTAGCTATATATTGCCGAGTAATTTTATCTTTACTTATAGCTAATTGTGCTAATATTTCTGATGAAGTGTTTTTGTCTTGAGCTTGCTTTATTATTTGTTTGATGTCCATATCTCGTTCTAGCAAATCCGTTCGCTACAAATTTTTAAATGGCTACTTTTCAATACAAGTATTCTGGTTTAAAACATGTATTCGAGTCAGATGTAAAAAAATAGGACTTATTAGTCTAGTATTTCAATAAAATTCCATATTTCCGCTAGAGCATTTTTTTTCAACGTCTCTACTGGGTTTATCGAGCGTCGCGCCTGTATTATGTTTTGAATAAATGGATTCTGGGGATTTTCCAAAATATGTAAATCTATCACGGCATTAGCGATAATTTCTTCGGGAAATTCTTGTGCTAGTTTTTCTAAAACTTTTAAAGCCGTGTTTGGATTGTTTGCTGCATATTGACGAACGATCTTACTTTTATGATTAGCTAGCCGAGCTAATATTTGAGGAGGAGTATTTTCATTTTGAGCCTGTTGTATCGCCTTTTGTTTCTGTTCTAAATTATATTTGGCTAAACGAGCAACTTCTTCGTCTGTGCAATCTGATAATTCTTGTAGTGTATCGAGTAATGTATTAGGATTTTGAGCTATTGCTACACTGACAGGCTTGCCCCAGTTATTAACTGCTAGTTGAGCTAATATTGCTGGTGGCGTATTGACATTTTCCGCTTGTCTTTGTTCTAGGATACGATTTGCTGTTCCACTGACATAGCTAGATTCAGTGGGAGAATTGGCAATTTTTTCCGAAATAAAGTTGGCTGGGATTTTCTAATAATAGTAGCTCTAAAATTGAATTAGCCATAATCTCTGCGGGGAACTCCCTAGCAAGTTTTTCTAATACATCTAGAGGCGTATTAGGATTACTCGCCACATATTGACGAATTTGGTAATGTTCATTTTCAGCTAGTTTCGCCAAGTTTTCTGGCGAGGAGTCTTCATCTCGTGCTTGTGTTTCTTTTTTTTGTATAGCTCTTCTTTTTAAGACATTCCTGGCTACATTAATAGTAGATAAGTGTTCGGTTGAAGAATTTGCAATTTTTCTCAAAGTGCTATCTGATGTGCCATTATTTTTCGCCACATTGTTGCGGATAAATAAATCACTGTCATTAATAAAATAATCTAGTATTTTTTCGGGAGTTTTAGGATTAGCCGACACGTATTTCTGAGTTATTCGGTCTTTGCTCTGGGCTAATTGAGCTAATTTTTCTGGTGAGGTATTTTTATTTTGCGCTTGTCTTCTATCTAATGCTACATTTGCTATCTCAATAATAAATTTGTTTTCAGTCGGAGAGTTAGCAATTTTTCTTAAAACACTATCTGATGTACTAAAATTTCCCGCCACATTGCCACGAACCAATAGATCTTTGTCATTGCTGAGATAATCTAAGATTTTTTTGGGAGTATTAGGGTTGTTAGCTATATATCGGCGCGTTAAATTATCCTTATTTTTAGCTAATTGGGCTAATATTTCTGGTGAAGTTTTTATATCTTGCGCTTGCTTTTGAGTTTGTTCGATATTCATAACTTATTTACCTAAAAATTGCCATTTTAAATAATTATTGAATAGTCATTTATTTAGTCAATTGTGTTGATACTTTAGAGCTACTATTTTCATTTTGAGTTTGTTGTATTGCCTTGATTTCTAAATTTTTATAAATTACGTTGAGCTTTAGATGCAATATTTAGATGCAGTATTTTTATTTTGCGCCTGTCTCTTTTCCAAGACAGAATGTGCTACTTGGGCGACGTAGTTCATTTTATCGGGAGGATTGGCTATTACTTTGAGAATCGCATCTGACGTACTAGGATGTCTCATGACAGCCAGACGAACCCGCACATCTTCATCATTGCTCAGGTAATCTAATGTCTTTTCAGATACACTATGGTTTTGAGCAATATTTAGACGTACCCCTGGTTCAGAATCGTTTTTCAAACGATCTAGTATTTCTTTAGGTGTACTAGGATTTGCTGCAATAAGAGAGCGAATACGAACAGTATTGTTTTGGCTATCATTCGTTGCCAGCCGAGCTAATGTTTCAGGCGGAGTCTTTTCGTTTCGGGCTTGTTTTTCAGTCAATCGAGCTTGTTTTAAAACTAAAAAGTTTTTTGCCCTTACAGCAAGAGAATTATTCGGAGGCAAAGAAGATGCTATATTGCTCAGAGTATATTCTGATATCTTGTGATGTCTGATAATTAGCTCGCGAACATCCATGTATCTGCTATTTTTTAAGTAATCCAACGTCTTAGCAGATGTCATAGGATTTCTGGCAATAGCTCGAAGAACAAACCTATCTTCGCTATCTTTTAAATAATCAAGTACCTTTTCAGAAGTTGTTTCATTTCTAGCGATGGATTGATGAAATCCTCGACCGTTCTTTTTGATTAGGTAATCTATTATTTTTTTAGATACATTAGGGTTGGTAGCAACAGCTATCAAAAACTTACGATCGCCTGAATCTTTTAATCGACTTAGTACTTCTGCTGACGCATCAGGGCTTTTAGCAACAGCCGTTTTAATTATCCTAATGGAATCGGAATTTTCTAAAATTAGTAGGTCTATAATTGGATTATTCATGACCTCATCAGGAAATTCTCTGGCTAGTTTCATTAATATTTCAACAGGAGCGTTGGGGTTGCTAGCTATATATTGACGAGTCAAGCAATCTTTACTATTTGCTAAGTTTGTCAGTATTTTCAATGGGGTGGTTTCATCACGTGCTTGTTTTCTTGCTTCAATAGCCATAATTCATTTTCTCGAAATTGGAAGATCAATTTAAAAGCCTATTTTTCTCAAACGAGAGGATAAATGATTTGACAGGTTTGATATTTTAGGCATCAGCAAATATTGACTGCGATTTACCCATTGGTAGGATGTTGGTTCGCCTTTTAACTTAGGTACGTTCCAAATATCTGGTGGTGGCGTACCAAAGTAATCTGTATAGCTAGCTAAAGTTTGCTGATATTGATGGCGATACTGTATGCCTTCTTGCTTGCTTCCCAAGCTGGGAAGATGATGTAATGGCTTTCTTAGAACTTTGCCACAAAATTCATTCCAGTAAGAATAGGTATAGAGTAGGTGTAGATGCCAGACGCGATCTACTATTGTCGAAGGGGATACTTGATGGGTTGCAACCTGGCTTAAAAAAACAAACTTTTTATATTCTTGATTTGCTCGATAGGTAAATATTCCCGACAAGCGATACTCCCA
>CAKZYI010000077.1 GCA_937884735.1 uncultured Pleurocapsa sp. | reverse complement strand
GTCTCCAAGAATAACGCTAATATTGCCCGTATCAAAACATTACGCCAACTCTATCCCGACTCAACCATAATCGTTCCTTTTCGCGATCCTTTGCATCATGCTAGCTCTCTTTTACAGCAGCATCTTAATTTCTTACAAATTCACTCAAGCGATCGCTTTGCCTCTGAATACATGAAGGCGATCGGTCATTATGATTTTGGGCAGAATTTACGACCCATTGATTTTGATGGTTGGTATGACCAGCGTAAATCGCCAGACGCTAAATCTTTGACTTTTTGGCTGGAATATTGGATCGCTAGCTATCAGCATTTGCTCAATAATGATGCCCGACAAGTTCACTTTTTTAACTACGATGAACTATGCAAAAATCCTCAAATCGAACTTAAGAATCTGGCAGAGGTTTTGGCAAGCAGCAACCCAGAAGCTTTAATGTCATTCGCATCTCAAATACGTCATCCGCGATCGAGGGAAATCGATTCTAGCGATTTACCAGCCTCATTTTTGAAAGACGCAAATTCAATTCATGCAGAACTAAACCGCGAAGCCTTTAGCTTTCAAGAAAAATTATAAATCTGAGTTTCTAAATTAGATAAATAAAAAAATCTCATTTTTCAAAAACGTATTTAAAGGTTTTTATGCTTTTTTAATTCGCACTAAACCTACAATAACTTTCCGAATTTAACTTTGTTGTGAATATATAAGATAGAAATATTACGCGATGTACAACTTGTAAAGAAGATTAATCTTCTACCCCCTTATAAAAGTAGAGGGGCCGGGGGGATCTTACTATTTCCTACACTACATCTAGATCCCCCTAAATCCCCTTTACAAAGGGGGACTTTTTCTATAGGTACAATTCTAAATTTTGAAAACTCAACTCAAAATGGATTAAAACAGGAAATTGCCTCAAATGAAATTCAGGGATTCGATACAGTGGCATTGACTGGCATGACTACCTATACTCCTAACACGGGGACTTCTTATTTTCTTGAATTTCATACTACTGTAGAAAGTTTTGCAAATGAGATTGAATATTTTCATAATACTGGATATGACTTAATCAACATCGAATCAGAAGGTGAATGATTCAGTATCTATAAAGAAAATACAGACTTAATAGACGATGGTTTTAGAGTGACACCAATTGACTACAACACAATAGAAGTTGATTTTCCTGATTATTAATCGTAAAAAAGGTGGGCATTGCCCACCCTACAAAATCGTTTTGTTATTAATAATGTTCTACATCAATCCTTTAACATGACTAATGATGCCTTCTGGATCTAAACCTTGGTAGGGAAACTGTTCCCAAAGTCCACCACAACCTTCTTCGTGAACGCCCAGATAAGCATACTTGGGAGTCAAGCCGCGTTCGAGTAACCACGAACCAAAACGACTACCTAAACCAGTACGACGATTGAATGATTCTACTACCATGACAAAAGGTGCTTTGCCAATTTTTGCCATGATATCTTCGTCAACTACATTTAATGTAGCCTTGTTGATCAAACCAACATTAATTCCTTCTTGTTTAAGACGTTCTACAGCATCCAAAGAGCGATATAAAGCATCGCCAAAGCTAACAATATAGCCAGCATCTCCTTCGCGAATAACTTCGTCTTTTCCAGGGGTAAATGTATAGTCACCGCCGAAGAATTCATTACCCGCATCATCCAAAATCATGGGAACTTTGGAACGAGTGGAGAAGATAAAGCGCATTCCAGGGTTGTGGAATACTTTTTTAACACAGGCACTCATTTGATTGGCATCAGCAGGGAAGTTAAGGCGGGTTTCATAACCATCTTCTAGTCCATTGTCTGCATACATATTATTAATACCAAAGTGACAGGTATTATCTGCCATGTCATCAATACCAGCGTGGGAGAAGTGACATAATAAGTTGGACTTATTCAAACGCGCCATCGTGATTTCAGATACGCACATTTCTAGGAATGCACTAAAGGTTGCAAACACACCCTGTTTGCCTTCTTCCATACCAAAACCAGCAGCAGCAGAAAGATTACCTCGTTCCATAATGCCTGAAGGGATAAACACTTCAGGGTAAGCATCGTGGATTTGTTTGAAACCACAAGAACCTTCTAAGTCACTATCAATAAAGATAACTTTTTCTTTTCTTTCGGCATCGCTCATTTCACCGAGGACAGATACTACCGCTTCACCAAATACGTTGCGATTAGAACCGAGTTTGTCGCTGACACCTTGGAATTCATAGTCATTGCTGGGTTTTTTCATGTTTTTAAGATAGTCCGCTGCTGCACCCTGACCGTGTTTTTCCAAATAAGATATTGCTTTATCTACCGCAATTACATCATGTCCGTGAGTAGAACCTTCAATGCCTTCAATCCCAGGACACATAGGACGCTTGTTAATCAGTGCAACAGGGCCATCACCAGTTACCGCAGCACACATACGACTATAGAGAGAATCAATATCTTCCCCATCACCTTCATTAACCTCTAGACCATGACCAGTAAGAGTCTTGTTAACGTCATAACCAGAAAGATAGTCAGAAGGATGACCAGCAATAGTTACATCATTATCATCAATAAATAATTTCACATTAAGGTTTTGTGCCACTGCAAGACGGGCAGCTTCGGCATCGTTACCTTCTTGTTGTGAGCCGTCAGATCCCAAACAAACGACTACCTTATCGCGGTTTGCTAAAGCAATACCGTTGATATAAGGCCACATGTGACCCAAACGACCAGAACTAAATTTGACCCCTGGAGTTAAGCCTAATTCGGGGTGTCCAGGTAATTTGGAATTGGCTGCACGGTATTTAACTAACTCTTCTTTGGGTAAGTCACCATGCAATACCGCCATCAGATATTGAGTTGCAACGCGGTGTCCTGCTTCATCAAAGAAAATCGGTACAAACTTGTCGGGCGCGCCACGGAAAAAAGCATCGAGGATCATTACTTCGGGGACAGTATCAAAAGGTCCTCCCGTGTGTCCGCCAACCCCTCTAGCCCCACCAGTTGCAGTAAAAAAAACGATCGCTTCACGGCAAAGTTGAATATTGGCTTTTAGGGCTTCTCTTTGTTCTTCGGTTAAGGTAGGATTGCTAGGGTCTAAAGCTAAGGGTTTATATGCGCCTAGGTCAATAGGAAAACGAGTGCTTGTTGCTGTCATGATTTATCTTGTATTGTTTGAGTAAAATTGCTTATTAGAAAATTGCTACATCAAGAATGATGTCAATTCTTATTTATGAAAATCTGATACTCATAAAGAGCGATAAACAAGTTCAAGTTTATCGGGTTGTGGTTAATAGAGGAAGTTATTTTAAATCCTATTTCTGTGGAAAACTTGTGGAAAAGTGCGCTATTTTATGAATAATCTGTGGAAAAGTTCAGTTTGATTGTTTGATTTAATTTTGTTGGCGACTAACATAATTAATGCGATCGCTTAATAAGGAAATAGTTTGATTCAATGCTCGATCTGTTCGCAATTGTTTGGCAATTTTGTCACAGCTATAAATTACGGTTGTATGGTCTTTCCCGCCAAATTTTTCGCCAATACGGGGCAGACTAAGATCGGTATGTTGACGCATCAAATACATGGCAATTTGTCTGGCGCGGCTAATTTCACGACGACGAGAATTGCTTTTCAAGTCCTCGGCAGATACTTTGAGAATTTCTACTGTTACGTCCATAATAGTATCTGGAGATGCTGTGATTTGTTCTACCTTGGGGTTGAGTACCGAGGCTACATTTTCCACAGTCATCGATAAGCCAGAAATCGAAATATAAGCGATCGCTCTAATTAATGCTCCTTCTAATTCCCTTATATTAGAAGTATATTGGCTAGCAATATATTCGATCGCTTCTTTGGGTAAACGAACACTTTCATATTCGGCTTTTTTTTGTAAAATTGCCATGCGAGTTTCCAAATCT
>CAKZYI010000076.1 GCA_937884735.1 uncultured Pleurocapsa sp. | reverse complement strand
AAGGTTAATTAATAATTAGCATTTTTATCGATTTGATTACGGGTGTAATGTTTATTACGCCCATTTTTTATTTGGTTACATTTTCTTTCTTGAAAATTAATTTGTATTTAGGTAAATTTGCCTCTTTAAGTCTTTTTTTAATTTCCTGTTTTGCCTCATTAAAAGTTGGATATTGTTCGCTCATACCAAAAGGAATCCAAATACTATATTCCATACTTTCCAATTTAATATAGACTTTTGCTGGCGCAATAAATTTTCGTGGCGATACATAAAATTTATCTATAATTCCTTCTTTATCATTGAGTTTTATATGTGTATTAGCAAAATCTTTTAGGTAATTCTCTATTAATAGCCATGCTTTTTTATCAACACTTACTGAAAGATAAACCATATTAAATTTACATGAGGCTGAAGTAACTTGTTTGCCGTTTATTATTCCGAGTACAGAATTATAATTGGCAACCTTTAAACCACCGATAGTTTTGCTATAATGATAAGGAATTTCAGGATTTAAATTAAAACATTTAATATATAATTTAATACGCTCTTGTACACCTCTTTTAAATGAACCAACATTACTTGTGTCGTATTTATGAATGTCAATTCCTCGAAGCAACAGTAATTTATCAACTGAAGTAAAATCCTTGCGAGAACGACTACCTAGCCCCTTTTTTCCTGTTTTAAAATCATGACTAAGCTGTTGTAGTTTTTCTTTAGATAATTCTATATCAATTAGTTGGTCAAAAAATAATGGGATTAAATCAGAATAATAAGGCTGTAATCTTTCTAATCTAATCTTGTTTAGTTGCTGCTTTAAATTATAGCTTTTGATTAAGTTTAAAGATTCTAACGTTAATGCTTTAATTGGTATCTGAGCAATTTTAGTATTATTATATGCCCTATATAAATCAGCATTATCATTTCCTACCCAAGTACTAAAATAATTAACTTCGATGATAAAACCATTGACGCTTAAACAAAATGTGAAAGGATAAACTCTAGGAAAACCATCCCACTTACTTGCATAAGCTTTTCTGGTACTAAATGGTTTTTTAATTAATGCCTCCCATTGGTTAATTGACTGAGGGGTTAATTTAGTTTTAAATAGTGTCAAATTTAAACAAATATGAATAATTGGTAAATCTAAAAACTGCTCTTGTATTAGCCAGTTGATACCTATACTGTCTTTTATTTCTCTTCGTGGTGGTTCAATTCCTAATATAAAAGCAAAATCTGAAATTGTAGCAACTGTCTCTCTAAGCAAAGTTTCTGTAGGACGAACTTTCTTATTTTTTACAGGACTATTATTTAAATGCGGATTATACTTTTTTATTTGCTTTTTTTCTTCTTTATCTAATTTAGTAGAATTAATATTCTCATAATAAATGCAAAAAGCTTTATATTTTTGTTGCTTTAGCTGATAAATTCTATGATGCGCATTACCTTGCCAACGTTTACGTATATTTCTTGCCTTTCCTATATACCAAACTATTTTTTTCTCATCAACTACGTAGTATATACCTGAATATTCAGGCAATAGTTCTTTTGTTTCTAAGCTAACTTTGCTTAGATTGGTAATTTCGTGATCGGCAATCAATATTGTTCTCTCCAATAACTTTTGTATTTGCCAACTTAATTTTTTTACATTGTACTTATTTAAAGTAAATTTGTAATGTGCTGTATCTTCAAGCCAAACTACAAAAATTGAAATTTAGCTTTTAATCAACGCCATCATTTGCTGAATTGTTGATTGAATTCTAGCCACTCCTCCATCAGCACGAGCGATTAATAAATCCCCTTCCATCAAGGAAAAAATTAGTCTCGCCATTGTTTGAGGGTTTCCTGCAAAGGCAAAATCTCCTGTTTCTAGTCCAGACTGCAAAATCTGCTCTAAATATTCTTCATTATGCCGATAAAATTTCGTTACGCGCTCGACTATAGGAGTACTCAAAGTTTTGAGTTCGGCTGTTAAGATGCCACACAGACAAGCCTTATCTTGTTCCCCACTACTTAAAGTCTCCTCAAACAAACCAAAGTAATTATTTAGCTTGACTTTTGGAGATTCAGGAGATGCCATAATTTCGTCTAGCAAACAATAAAACTGTTCGTTATAGCGATCTAATAAATCTATAACGAGATCTTCTTTACTAGGAAAATAATAATGGATACTAGCTTTGCGGATACCAACCGCTTTACTAATATCGGCATAACTCATCGCATTTACTCCATTTCTCTGGATTAAATCTTGAGCTATATCCAAAATTTGCGATCGCGTATTGGTGGTTGATTCCATTCTTGTTGATTTACTAGCTGGCATATTAGTTTATCTAGTAATTTTCCTAGAGGGAATAGAAATAAAAGGCAAATGTCCTTTTTTGATCCATACTTTTGCACCATGATTACCCGCTTTGGCAATAATATGACTATTAATAGGTACTCGCAACCAAGAATTAGTCACAAGCTCATCTTCACCTTCAGTTAAACTCCCTGATAAAACTAATAATTCTGCACCTTTAAAGGTATTAATTATTACTTCTGTATTGGACGACCATTTTTCTATGCAAACTTCTTCTCGCTCGTCTTGATACAAAGGCATTATCAATACACCCTCCCGTTGAGGATCTGTTATCCCAGGCATTTCGTCGGCAGAAATTTTTACTGCATGACGATCCTCTAAGTCAAATTGCCACAGTTTAACAAAAATAATGCAACCATCTTCCGAACCTGGAGTATGCTTAGACTGGGTTGGATTGCGGATATAAGAGCCTGTAGGATAGTCTCCATGTTCATCCTGAAAAATACCATCTAAAACTATAAACTCTTCTCCTCCACTGTGTACATGAGCAGAAAATTTGCTATTGGGGGCGTAGCGGACAATAGTAGTTGCCCTAGCAACCTCATCTCCAACGCGATCGAGCATTCGACGCTCAACTCCTGCCATTGGTGAAGGCTGCCATTTTAAGCGATCGCTGTGTACCACAACTCTTTTGCTAAAGTCGCTGTTTAGTTCCATAATTGTTTATCCAGCAACACTAGGACGATTAGCATCTTTAGTACGCCTAGCTTTTAGATTTTGGCATTCTGCGGGGATTTCAATTTTGGCAAAGTCAGCAAATGCCAATCCCACATATGCGGTGATATCCGCCACAGAAAAACTTTCTCCTGCAATAAATTCTTGTTCTTGTAAGATTTTGTCGAAATAGTGCATTCCTGCGATCGCTTTTTCCTTCTGTTTTTCGCCCCATTCTTTATTTTGATAGGTTTCTAGCTTTTTTCCTAAACCAGGAGTAGCGTTGTGAAAATAGAGTCCTACTGCATCGAGTAAATTTTGTTCTGCACGACGCTGCATCATATGAATCACTGCTCTTTCTTTGGGAGTTGTACCAGTTAAGGATATGCCAGGAAAAGCACTATCGATATATTCGGTAATCGCGCTACATTCGGCAATAGTCGTACCACAATCAAGTTCTAAAACAGGTATGGAAGCACTAGGGTTTTTGGCTTTAAATGCTGGCTGACGATGTTCTCCATTCATTACATCTACTTCTACAAATTCCACTTTATCTAAGACATTTTTTTCAGCCAAAGCAATACGGACACGGGCAGGATTGATAAAACCTGTAGCTTCGTAGACTTTCATAATTTTAATTTTTAATCTTAATTACCTACTAGTAGATAGACTAAACATACCTAAAATTTGAATGAAATGTCAAGATGGTACATTGATTACCATTAAACACTATTGAATGTGTTTTCTTATACGAAAAATAGTCAAAAACATCTCCTAGTCCCCTTGTCGAACATCAAAGATGTTCCCAGTCATCCAAAGCAGTCAAATGCAAAAAGTCTACCCTTGTGATGAGATTAGAGGGGTCTGTGACGTTTAATCGCACAGGGCGTAACAAATAGCGAGAAATTTAGACCATTTAAACCACTTTTTAGAATAAAAGTCTATAATGAAATCCCATTCAATTATTATAAAAGCCCGTAGATGATAGCGAAAAATAATTGAGTAAAGTCAACCCTAAGAAGCCTGAAGGAGCTTTGAGTGAAATCATAGTTTAGGGCTGACAAGAAACAATATAGAAAAGATTCATGTCTTTCTTGTGACGAGGAGATGAATTTTTCATGGCGGCGTGTGTCATCAAGGCAGAATAAATTAATTCAAGCTGTTAATTACAGTTAAACCAAATACTTATTTGAATAAAGCCTCCGCTCTTGGATCATTGACTCTATGATATGGATTAGAAAGATTAGGGGAAGTATAAAAATAGATAGACAAGACTTTACTGCTATTTATTTCCAATTATTAACTTACATAAATCACCACAATGCGTCAATTTTTGAAACAGACTTTTGCCAGCACCATTGGTAGCATGGTGGGCTTATTGCTTTTTATCACCTTGGGGGCGAGCGGATTAGTTTTGATGCTGTTTGCTGCGGTATCCGATGAAGAATCGCCAGGAATTAAAGATAAATCCGTATTGGTTTTTGATTTATCTACCCAAGTAAGAGATTCCAAACCACCTGCTAATTTGGCACAAGCTTTTTCAGGAAAAAAACAAGACATTATTACTCTGCGCCGAGTACTACAAGCGATCAATC
>CAKZYI010000075.1 GCA_937884735.1 uncultured Pleurocapsa sp. | reverse complement strand
GCTAAAGGCTAAAAGCTAACCTAACCAATCAATTTTGTTAACCCGAACTCACGTTAATTAAAAATAGCTAGAAACAGAGCGTAAATCTTGAGGAATAGGAGTATCATCAGAAAACTCCAAGCTTGTTTCTCGATCGCCTAAATATCCTGATTCTGTAAACGAAATTAACATTCTAGACAAAGCTACCCACACCTCTTGATCGTATTCCCAATCTTTATTTCTAGGGGCAAAACAAGCGATCGACTTTAAAGCCCAAAAGTAACTGTTACGTACTACCGAACCACCTTTTTTGTATGGTGGTAAATCTTCGTAAGCAATAAACAAAATACTGTCTTCTATTCTGACTCGCATTAATTAACACCGAATTTACTATTCTTGGCTTTCTATTACCAATTCTTCGTTAGATAAATCATCGGTAGAATCATCTCCATACTGTTGGCAACTTTGAGCAGTTATTTCTGCTTCTTTTAGCATTTTAGCTACCAATTTGGGGTCTTCTGATAAGAGATTGGAGCGACGAGTCACTTCAATATTTGATAATGGTTTAAGCACCTTCAATTGAGGATTCAACTCAATACTTTTCTCAATAGGAATAGCCAAACTAGAGCGAGTAATTAGCTTTTCCAAAGCAGGACAAGGTTGAGAACCATCCTGATATAGTTCTGGAGACTCCCACAAAGGATAAGCATGCTTGCCGTTGACCCCGACTACCTCGCCTCGACTATTTAAAAGTGGACCTCCACTCATACCTTTTTTAACGTCGTTGGTATAGCCAATTTGATAACCTTCTACTAGAGCTTGATTCAAAATAATTGCTATTCTACCTGTCTTAAGAGACAAACCAGTTATGGCGTTGGTATTAGAGTTTGAATTAGTAGATGTGGATGCAGTTTTGGATTCAGTTTTGGATTCAATCTTGCTGTAGGGGAAACCCGCAGCATAGATTGGTTCGCCAACCTCTAAATAAAGAGAGCTACCAATTTTTGCTACAGAATAATCAATATCAGCAGTAAACTGCAATGTGGCCAAATCATATTCATAATCGCTTTTGACTGAGTTAGCAACAACTTCTGCCGAGTGAGTTTTGCCATCAGGAGTTTGAACAATGTAGGGAGCTTCCCCTGCTCGAAGGACATGCTGATTGGTAATGACAATATATTGATTGTCTTCTTTTTGGACTATGAACCCAGAGCCTAAAAATTCCTCGTCTAATATCTTGACGCTAATATTAGCTGCAATGTCGTTGATTTCCTTTAAAGATCCTTGAAAAGAACTAGTAGAGGTGAAAATTTTTTTTAACCTGGAAGCATTTGCAGACACCAGCACCCCTGTACCTACGAAAAATATTATTAGTGCAACAACGAGAGGAGTTGATTGTGGCAGGTGTTTATCTGAAGGCAATTTACCCTCTAAATTGTGCCTTTGTGACCCTCTACTGGGTAGCCATTTCATTCACTAATTTTGGTAAAGGTTATTCTGTTTATATTTTAAATATAAGCTTTAAGCTGAAAACTTATTGCTTTTTTGCCAAAAAAACATGGACTCAGAGTTGGCATTATTTTTGATACATGCTTTTAACTACTGAATCCGAATTAACTACAAATTTTACACTATAGCGATTTAGTTATTGACGGGGACTGAGTCCAAGAATATTTCCATATCGACATAAAATTCGCCAGCAGATTTAAATCCAGCGGCATCTGCACTGAGGGTTAGGGTTTGCCCGCTAACGCTACGACGGAAATCTACTAGCCTGATTAAGACTCCTTCGGGATCTGTTCCTTGCTTGAGAGTTATCAAGACATTATCATCAGGACAAATACCACCTCGAACATTAGCCACACAAAGCACAGGCTGGTCATTAATATTGCCCGTGCGAATGAATTTTAAATTGCCATCGTCAAGAAACTTTTGAAAACGTTGGGAAACGGCGGAACATCTTTTTTGTGGAGTCCAGTCTTTACCGAATTCATTTTCCCAGTTAATTAGATTTACTCTGCCTCTAGGGGTGTTAACAAAAGTATTCCATCCTCCATTTAACTGAGCGCAGTAGTAGGTATTGCTGGTTTTAGTTTGTGCCTTTGCTGGAGTTGCGATCGCGCTGCCAACAGCAACGCTCAATCCAGCAAGTATGACTGCTAACGATCTTAGTTTCATAGTATTTCCTGAGATAATATGAGCTTTATATTAGAGTAAACTACACATCTACTCCACAACTATTCTAGCCGAAGTTAATTCAACTAAAAATATAGTATCCTGACATACTCTTGATGCTTTACCGTAAATCCACACATATGTTGGCGATCGCCATTTATTTGCCTAGTAATTATGCGGGAAATACAGCTAATTACAGACAAATAATCACGAATTATCTCAATGCAATTCAATTTAAACTTATTAGCTCTATTTGAATGCTCCAAACAACCTTATATTTCTATAAACGGCTAATTGATATGCAAAATAAATTATGCCAAAGTCTTATGATTTAAGATCGCCTGTTCTACTATGTGACGGTTGAGATTGTGTCCGATAAAAACTAAACGAGTTTGTTTGGGTTCGTCTAGTTGCCAAAGGCGGTCGTAAAATGTATCAAAACGATTGCCTACTCCTTGTAAAACCAGTCTCATAGATTTGTTCGGGACACAGACAAACCCTTTAACGCGATAGATTTCTTGCTCCTGAAGCAATTTTTTGAGGTTTTCTGTCTATCTTTGTGGCTCAAAAGCCTCATCTAAAATTAGCTCGATAGAATTGATATCGTCATCATGTTCGTGTTCTTCTTCATGGTCATGATGGGAATGACGGCGATCGAGATTATCTTCTACTGCGGCATTAAACCCTAATAGTAGATCTGGTTCAATTTCTCCTTGACTGACAGTAACTATTTTCACCCCAGGCTGCAATTCTTGTTTTAGCCAGGCTTTAATTTTACTTAGTTGATTGGCATCAACCAAATCGGTTTTAGTCAACAAAACCATATCCGCACAGGCTATTTGGTCTTCAAATAATTCTTCAATAGGTGTTTCATGCTCTAAATTAGGATCTGCTTGTCTTTGAGATTCTAAAGCGTCGATATCCCCCACCAAATTACCTGTTGCCAAAGCATAACAATCTACTACCGTAACCACTCCATCTACTGTGGCACTATTACGAATTGCTG
>CAKZYI010000074.1 GCA_937884735.1 uncultured Pleurocapsa sp. | reverse complement strand
CAAAGTTAAACGCTACCCTCTCCCAGTACGATTTCTTCTTCACTTCCAGAGCTACCGCCGTGTTTGATGAAATCGACAGAATTCGAGATCGCCACGTAATTGAAACACCTCAAAACACCACTACCACCCAAAATCATGAGTAGAAGAAATAAAAGAACCAAAACAACTGTCGCGATACCCGATATTGATGCCAGAAACATCGCTTCCCAATCCCAGTTTGAACTGATCCAGGTCAAACCCCAGGTGATGAGTCTTGCCAAGGAAAAAGGACGAGCCGATGCTTGTATCGAAGGTATTCCTGCCTACTATGCCAAGATAAATGCTCTCAGTGAAATAATTCTCATCGTCGCAACGGCAGTGGCAGCGATTTTCAATACCAAAATCGTCCAAAGCCAAGCTACCAAAGAAGGTCAAGACAACCTAATTGTGATAGTAGGAATCGCCTTTGTTCTGGTATTTATAATCGAGTACTGCATTAGCAAAATTCTCACTATCGTTCACTTTTCCCAAGATTATCGTTTAAAGATCAAGGATTTAGAGTCTGAAAAGGTAGAAGCAGCAGGAGGACGTTCCGAACTAGACCCTCCAGAAGTTACCAGCCCTCTCACAGTGTCTCAACTTGAGGGGTTCATCAAAACTGTTAATAAAGTCCACGCAGACTATCGGCTTAATAAGACAGTTAAGATCGCGATAATGTCTGGTATTGGGGTACTGATATCTGAGGTAGTGATGGTTAACGTCCTTAACAGTGGCGAAACTGCTATCTCCATTGCCCTAAGTGCTTTGGTCTTCGCCATGCCCATAACTAT
Source organism: uncultured Pleurocapsa sp. (assembly GCA_937884735.1). Classification (GTDB taxonomy): domain Bacteria; phylum Cyanobacteriota; class Cyanobacteriia; order Cyanobacteriales; family Xenococcaceae; genus Waterburya. The sequence goes on along the minus strand of CAKZYI010000074.1, from coordinate 7,230 downwards.
CGGCTATCTGCGTTTTTCAATGGTTGGTAAAGATGAAGCCAGTGAAAAAATCTGCCAAAAGTACCAAGAAATCCTCGATAGCATCGATATTCCCCGACTAAGGGCAAAAATTGAGGCAATTAATGGTTTTCTAGACGAACTCACAGGTCGAGAAGCCTACAGGGGTACATCCATTACCGAACAGGCTTATCGAGAGATGACCGCAGCCAGGGATTCTCAAGAAATATCCGATGCTTTCTTAGAAACATTTAAAGCAGAAAAAGAACGGATTGAAGCTGAGGAAGAAGCGGAAAATCTCAAGATTCGTCGATCGGAGCGCATCCCTTTTCCCTCCACCAAGCTCAAGGTACTCAAACTCAAAAAAGACTTACTCGCTACCAAAATCGTAAATCGTAAATTCCTGATTTCCTTCATCCGCGAAAATCTACTGAAAATCAGACAGAAAGGCTCTTATAGCGATGACAGCGTTCAGTTCAAACGCTTAGTTTTGAATCTCAATGAAGAACAAAGCCTTGCCGAATCAGAAATCAACGATTTTAAGGCAGAAATTGCGAGTATCAATCGCTCTCTTGACGGCAGCATAACCGATCTAGGTGACTTCAATAAAGATTCTTAGTAGTTCCACATTAGGGCGAGAAATCGCCCCTATTCACGTTCATTAATAACTAAAAATGTTCAAAGGATTTGGCAAACCAAAATTTCATAAATTAGAACAGCGCAGAAAGAGCAGAAAACAGCGCAGCCAAGCCAAAAAAGAGGCTAAATATCGCCAACCGCATTTGGGCGATGAACCACCACGAAACGACCGTAATGTAGTTTCGTTAATCGGCAAAATGCTCGACCTCAGACAACTCCGCTCTCACCAGTTGTGGCTCGGCATAACTAGGTCTGGTAAGAGCCTAATGTACAATCAATTTCTTCAGTCATTAATTAAGGTTGATACAGACTATATCAAGAATCTGATTCTGCTCGATGCTAAAGGCGACTTATTGTCTTGGGTTGAACCTCTCTGCGATGAATGCGGAATTAAGCTCAATATTATCAAACTAGAAGATGCTCGCAGTGGTGCGATTGACGTAGGCAGAATGGTTGATGGCAATCCCCTGCTAATAAAAGCTCTGGTAGCAATCATTGTTCCTGTACCCGATAAGGGAGAGCCATTCTGGGCGTTGTCTGCCCAGGAGGTTGCGATCTCCATTATTCAATGTCTGATTTACCTCAAAGATAATACCTGGGGCATCCATGACTTTGTTGATATCAGTTCCCTACCTATCGGAGATTTAATCGAATACCTATCCCTATGTCCCGCCAGCAAAGAAATAGCCGACAAACTGCTGGGAGATGAAGGGGGAGCTAATACTAAATTTGGCATCCTGACACAGTTAAATACGTCAGTCTCCCAATTACGAGCCTGTGCCGAACTCCAGCGTAATACCCCACCTAGTCAGTGGATCTCTTACGAAGACATAGTTGGGGAAGAAGATGTAGTAACCGTCTTTAGTGCCTCTCTCCAAACCATGAACAGCACTAGCCCCATCGTCAGATTTATCTTTGAAGCTTTGGTGGGCTATATCGGCAGTCAAGAAGACAGAAGTGACAAGATTATCTTCTTTAGTGCAGATGAGCTACCTGTCTGGAAACCCCTGCCAAAACTGGATGTAGCTTTGCAATTTTTGACTTCAAAAGGATTTCGCGCATCCATTGTCCTGCAAGACGTATCGGCAATGTTTCAAATCTATGGCAAGGAAAAAGCTAATGCCATTCTTGGTAACTGTGGCTTTCAGGTCTACTTTACTCCTGCTTCTAGCGATAGTGCCAAATGGGTTACGCAACAGGTAGGAGAGCGATACGTCCAAGAATCTTCCCTATCTCTAACCAGTCAGGGGCGTTCCATCAGTCGTCATAAGGCATTACGCCCCTATTTAGTTACTTCTGACTTATTCAAGCTCAGGATAGCCGATAAATCCTTTGGGGTAGAGTTTTTTGCCCGAACCATTGCCAACTGGGGCGGTATCTACAAATGCCACATCTCCAGTGAGGAAATAGAAAAGCTCAAGCCAAAATCCACTGGGAAAGCATTTATCCGCGCCAGCTACACCAAGAAAAAATCTCGTTTGAAGTTAACCAGACCAAAAAACAGTTTTTCACCCCAGCAGTTTTCCTTTGACCTCCTGCAAAAACTTCGTTCGTCCGATGCCAAAGCCAATTTCATGAAACGTTTTGCCAAGTTTCCTTTTGCCGAAAGTGTCTGGGATTTTGTCACAACTATCGTCGAAATTATGGTCGAAGACATTCTCCACAACGATTCCCATCGCCGTAAATAATCCCATAATCCTATGTATACCAAAAACCAATTAATGAGAACCTTCTCCATCAGTTATGCCACCGTCAACCGCACCCTGGCATTAGCCAATCTTCCCACCAAAAAACGTTCCTATTCAGATAGTGAATTTCAGAGATTTTGTAAGTACCGAGCCTTATTAAAAGGCGGTTATACCGAAAAACAAATCAAGCAAATGGAGCGCATTAAAAAAGTTGAGTGATTTTTTTATTAGGTGCGACCTCAAATTACCTAAATCGGGATGTGACCCTAATTCACGTCCTGGTGCTTAGTTTCATTATCTACATTCTTTACAACCAACTAAATATCATGACTAACTATTCCGAGAAGAGCATTCCCGAAAACGGACTACCAAAAGAAGGAGCGGAAGGACTAGAGGGACGATATCACGTTAAGAAAGCCTCCCTAAACAAGTTTATTAATGCTACTGGCTCAGAGCATAAGAAGACATACACCCCATTAGATATAGAATACCTGGACTATTGGCGCGAGAAATTTGATGACGGAATGAGCCTCAAAGAGATTGAAGCAGAAGTGGCTCAAGCCAAGACCAATCAACAAGATTCTGGCTCAATTACTCCCTACACTGGCAATTCCCAAGGTTCTTCAGCCAATACTGATTCTAGATTTAAACCACCCCATCAAGATGCTCGTTCACCTCAACCAACAACGCCCACACCAGAAGAAGATTTAGCAATGCAGCAGGGGTTTAACCAAGTCGTTGGTCAGGCAGCACAGCAGTTCGTTCAAGGCGTTGTGGATAATGCAGTTTCCGAGATTATAGACAACGCAGATGCCCTGAGTATGGTAGCTCAATTCAAACAATCGGGCAGATTTAGCCAACAGGTTGTAGATTCAGCACATCGAATGAAAGCGGGTACGAAGAAATCAGAGCGCAAAAACCCACTCAGGGTCTTCAATGGGGAGAGGAAGCTTTTGGAGTGCAAAATCTCAAGCCTGTAGAAGATGACGATGAAGATAATGATGTTATTGAGTTTGAGAGGTAGTTAAGTAGTTAATGGGCGGTCACAGTTCTCTAGCGATCGCTTTTTTTTGACTCAATTTCTTAATGTATTTATATCATTGTTCTTTATTTATAAAATAATTCAATTAACTAACAATTTTTTAAATGAAAAAGATAATAATACTATTATCAAGACTAATATTATTATTAATAAAAATCTTCGCTTTCTTAATGGAAAAAAGGCAAGCTTTTTACTTAAACGTGTGAAATTATTTTGAATATCCGCTTTTAAAGGATCATTGGCTTCAAGAATTCTATCTGCCATTTCTAAAGCCTGTTCAATATAGAAATAAGCTTCTTCCAGACCCCATATTAGTTCATATAGCAAAGCTAAATTCATCAAGTTTCTAGCTTTGCTAGGGTGATCTTCCTTGAATAATCGCTGTCTCATTTCCAATGACTTTGAACAAAGATATTCAGCTTCTTTCCAGTTTCCCTGAAATTTATATATGTTACTTAAACTATCCATAGAAGTTGCAATATCAGGATGAGCTTCTCCAAAATTAGCTTTGTTTATTTGTAATGACTTGATAAACAAAGGTTTGGCTTGTTCTGGTTTTCTTAGATAAGAATAGATTAAACCTAAGTTATGTGAGCTTCTGGCAATATCAGGATGATTTTTATCAAACAGTCTTTTTCTCATTTCTAAGGCTTGATAAGAAATAGGTTCAGCTTGCTCTGGTTTTCTTAGATAATAGTAAAGCAAACCTAAATTATCTAGACTAATCGCAATATCAGGATGATCTTCTCCTTTAAATAATCGTTGTCTCATTTCCAATGACTCGATAAATAGGGGTAAAGCTTCTTCGTACTTTCCTATAGTCATATAGTAATGTGCTAAATTGTTTTTTCTTCTCGCTAGAATAGGACTATCTGCTACTTCAATATCTTGCACCGTTCCTAAAGACTTTGAAAGCAAACTTCCAGCTTCTTTTTCTCTTCCTTGATATTGATAAAGTAAAGCCAGATTATCCCAACACGTATCTATATTTAAATCTTCTTCAGGAGGAAAAGTTTTTGCAATGGTAAAAAGCTTATCAAAAAGCGATTCTGCTTCAGAATATTTTCCTTGATTAACATAAAGCATAGCTAAAGCATTTAGGCTATGTATCATACTTACCTTATTTTCTAAAGATAGAAGCTTGCAAGCATTAATGGATCTATCTAGCCATAATTCTGCTGATTCATATAATCCTTCTACTAAATAAAATGAGCCTATTCCTAAAAATATTGAAATTATTTGATCGTTTTTAATTCTGTTTAAATAAATTACTCCAGTCTCATTATTTTGATTGATTTCAAATAATAATTCTTGTGCTATGTTCTCCATATAAAAAGCTATTTCTTTTAAATATGTTTTTTTTGTATGAAGCATTTTTAGCTTCATAGCATTAGAATTATATTCTATAAACCTTACAAAGATACTGATTAAAATTAAATTTGTTTCATTTTCTTCTGTTAATTGTTCTTGCAAATAATATCTTAGTAAAGAATGAACCTGATAATAGCTTTCTATACTATCTTGTTGAATAACAATAATATTTCTTCTATGTAATTCTCGTTTCCCTTCATCTATACATTTATTATCCCATATAGGAAGTTCTTCTTCTTCTTTAGTTGGGAATTCTATTACAAGCTGAACATAGTCCCAATGAATTTTCTTTGCTGGAAATAAGCTAATTAATTTTCCAAGCTGTTTTGCATTAGAGCTTAGTTTAGACCAGGTTAAAGAAAAAGCAACTCGGACACCTATAGTAAGTTTATCTTTATCGATGAAGGCTGTATGGTTTAATTTTTCTTTTTCTAATTTTTCCATCATATCGCCAAGACATAGATAGGGATCTCCTGCTAAATATCCCCCAACTAGCTCAATCGCTAAAGGTAAACATTCGAGAAAATTACAAATGCTTTCTGCTTTTGTTCGCTCACTGGATATACGTTTATCGGTTGCACCTAATAGTAATTGTAAAAAAGTTACTGCTTCTTTTAATGAAAGAATATTTATTGGAATATCTATAATAAGTTTGCTGTCTAATCTTGTCTTTTGAGTAGTAACAACACATCGAAACTGTTGATCGTTAGGAATAATTTTTCTTAACTTTTCTGCATCATCTACATTATCAAAAATAACTAAAACTGGTAAATCTAGATTAGGATAATTATCCCAACAATGCTTAACTTGTTGCTCTTCATTTAATATTCCTTCTCTTGTTTTTTGAGGAACTTGATACCCAAGAGTGAATTTGAAAAATCTTAGTACCTGCGTGAACAAGTCATTAGAAGTAAAATTAAACCGAAGAATTGCATCGTAATAGGATTTGTACTTAATAGCATATTGAGTAGCTAATTCTGTTTTTCCAACTCCTCCCATTCCTACTATAGAAATACTATTTCCTTCTTGTAAGTGTTTGTGTAGGTTTTGTAATTCCGTTTCCCGACCAACGAAATTACTAGAGCCACGTTCAGAAGTAAATTTTTTGGGATTAAACTTTGTCTGTTTCCCTTCAGACGAATTCTGTCAAAATATGTTTTGGTTAATCGTTTGATTTATAGTTGTAGCTTGATTGACAACTCCAATTTTGTTGGCTAACTCTGTTAGATTTTGAATTGCTGGTTGTTGATTATCTAACTTATCTGCTTCTAACCTAACTTGATTAATTTTAGATTGAAACTGAGAATTAGGCTCTTGTTTGGCTTTTGTATTTATCTCTGAAATAGTTTTTGCTATTTCTGGATCGCGATCGGCAATTTGTTTTACTTCTAGAATTGCTCCGCTTATTTGAAGGGGTTCTGCTTCTTCCGCTTGTAATAAGTTTTTAATTAGAGTTGATTTTTTACTTAGTTTTAGAGCTGATTTTGAAACTAGATCTGATAAGAATTCTCCAAATTTTTCGCCAGTTTTTTCAGAAGCTTTAACAGAAAAAATTGTCGACATTGCAATAGCGACTGTAGTTATTGTAATTGGTTCCATGAATTTGATTGTAATACTAAAAAAACATAATCAATTATATTCTTGGAAATGGTTTATCGTTTGTGATTTAAACCTGAAAGTAGTTTCTATTGGTTGATGTGATTGTATGGCAAGAATTTAATTCGTTAGGTTAGATTACTAAAGTCAAAAATACTATAGAACTTTATGTTCATGGCTTTAGTTGCCAATCTATGAAGCCATTCTCTAGTTTTGAGATATATGACTATTTATTCGTTTCAACTACCAGCAACAACATTTTTCTTTTCTATCTCTGGATAAGGAAACCGAAAGAACGTAGCGTAGTCATCGTACCGAAGATAGCCAGAAAGCTTTTTAAGATTCTGAATCTGATTCGGTAGTATCAAATGTTCCGATTTCGTCTCAGTTCTAGTAGAAATAGAATCTCTGCCATTACTGAGTAAGCTAGAAGTAAAAGACTCAACCTGTCTTTGACGCTCTGGTTTGCCGATATTATTAGCAATCCATTCACTGGCACTATATTCCGTAGTCTTAAGGAAAATTCTCGCGTCAGTCGAACTCATTAGCACTTCGGCTTGTTTGCCGTAGAGGGCTTCCAATTGAGAGCGACCTTGAAAGCCCAGTAACAGTCTACAGTTGTACTTTCTGGCTCTGGTCATCGCATCTTTAATTTTTGGTAATCGCTGGAGAGAGGCAAGTTCGTCTATAAATACCCAGCAAGGTTTTGCCTCCTCATTTTCTAGCAGCTTGTTAAATGCAGTATCTAAGAAGGTACTTACGATAGGGCGAAGGGCTGCACTTTCTCCTACTCCCCTAGATCCAATAAAACTCCAGCCATTACGCTCTTCAGCCCAGCGACGGAAAGAATACTTAGGTCTACCGTCATTGGGTGGCAGAAGCTTTAAGGCATCAGAT